>DATLZF010000511.1:0-4074 GCA_035574135.1 Candidatus Methylomirabilota bacterium | reverse complement strand
CTTCGCCGGGCCCCGAGGGGGCTTAGATGGCGTCGAGTCGGCCGGTGCTGTCGCCGATGCGCTCGGCCGGAACGTTCAGCCGGTCCAGCATCGAGAGGTACAGATTCGTCATCGACACATCGCGGTCGAAGCGCAGATGGCGGCCCGGGCGAAGCGTGCCGCCCCCGCGGCCGGCCAGGAGCACGGGCAGGTCGTTGTGGTTGTGCCGGTTGCCATCACCGATGCCTCCACCATAGACGATCATGCAGTTGTCGAGCACCGAGCCCTCGCCTTCTTTCATGGATTTGAGCTTGTTCAGGAAGTAGGCGAACTGCTCCATGTGAAACCGGTTGATCTTGGCGATCTTTTGCTTCTTGGCCTCGTCGTTGCCGTGGTGGGACAGGTCGTGGTGCCCCTCCGGCACACCGATCAGTGGGTAGCTCCGGTTGCTGCCGTCGTGCGCGACAATGAAGGTGCCGATGCGCGTGGTATCCGTCTGGAAGGCCAGCGCCAACAGGTCATACATGATGCGGATGTGTTCACCGTAGTCCTGCGGAACGCCGTCGGGCTTGGAGAAATCGGGATGGGCGGTGGCGAACCGTTCAGCGCGCTCGATGCGTTGTTCCAGTTCGCGAATGGCAGTGAGGTATTCGTCGAGCTTGCGGCGGTCGGTGGCGCCCAGCTTGCGCTGAAGGCTCCGTGCATCGTCGAGGACGAAATCGATGATGCTTTTTTGGTACCGCTCTCGGCGGGCCCGGCTTTCCGAAACCTCACCGTAAACGCCATTTGAGAACAACCGCTCGAACACCAACCGGGGATCCACCTCGGGTGGCATGGGCGTCGATTCCGTCTTCCATGAGATGTTGAACTGGTAGGCGCAACTGTAGCCGGAGTCGCATGCCCCGGTCTGCCTTCCCCGGTCGCAACTCAGTTCCAAGGAGGACAGCCGGGTGAACTTGCCGACCCGCTCGGCGGCGATCTGATCCACGGAGACGCCAACCTTGATGTCCACAGCCGCGGTTTTGCGGGCTTGGCACCCGGTCAGGAAGGTCGCGGAGGCACGGGCATGATCTCCAGCCCCGTCACCATTGGGCTTGGCCTTGTCATGGGCCAGCCCGGTCAGAACCTGGATTTCTGACTGCAGCGGTTTCAGAGGTTCCAGAATGTAGGGCAGATCGAAGTCCTTACCCATGGTTCTGGGCGTCCAGTCGGCCATGTTGGCCCCGTTCGGGATGTAAACGAAGGCCATGCGTTTGGGATGGCCTGCCGCGGAGGTACCCACGGCGCTTGCGAACGACGTCAGCGGTGACATCGCTTCGAATAGAGGGAGGGCCATCGTGGTGCCGAGACCCTTGAGGAAGGTGCGACGAGGCAGGTGCCAGCTCTTGTTCATATCCACGTGTTCGTTAGGACGACTCCATGATAGACGGCATGAACCCCTCTTGGCTTCATCACAAATTAAATGCGGGGCCGGCACCGTGCGGCCCGCAAGGCGGTCGCACAGCCTATCTCAAATCGTCGAACTCACCCAGCGGCCGGGTAAAGGTCAATTGGGCAGGGGTAACCACCAGCGCTTTGGCCGCTTGTTTGGTGCTTTTGGAGAGGAGCGCTGCCGGCAGGCTCACGACAAAGATCACCGAGCCGACCACCGTTGCCGCAAGACAAACGGGGCGGGCCAGCACAGCATCCGCCGCCACCGCCTCGGGCGAACCGCTCGATTCCGCCCGACACGGGGTTGCACCCGCCACCACCAGCGCCACGGCACAGAGAATACCAACTGCCTGTGATTTCATGGTGGCCCCATCAAGCCACAAGTGCGGCCGCCTGTCGAACGAATTCCCGTCTGCGACGGCAACAACAACGAGGGCACCGCCGGTCCCGCCGGCCCCGCCGTCAATGGTCGGGCAGAGGCTGCAGCTCCACGCGGCGGAAGAAAATCTCGGAGCCTTCGGATTGCAGGAGAATCCGGCCCGAGCGCGGCCACACGTGGCGCGCCTCGTTGACCTGCACGCCGTTCAGGTGGATGGAAATTCGATCTCCATCACAAACACACTCCACTCGGTTCCATTCACCGACCGGTCGCTCCAAATCCCGGGCCCCCCGAAAGTCCCATTCGTCCCGCCAGTCCGGACTCTTGCCCGACCAGTTCAACCGCCCCCACCGCTCGATCTCCCGCGAAAGTCCGCCTCGCTGCCAGGTAAACCACCCCTCGCCATCGCGGGTCGGCGCGACCTCGGCGGTCACTCGCGGCGCGATGAGCCCGCCCTGAGCATTCGTGCCGCGAATCAACAGGATGTCGCCCGTGGCGCCCTGAAGGAGGTTGCACTCAATGGCCGCCATGAAGGCGCCGCGCCCGTCGTGACTGTTGCCATCCGGTCCGGTGGCGTGGAGGAACAACCCGGAATCCCTTGCGCGGCCGATCCGATCGCCCCACGGCCAGTTCTTCGCGCCCCATTTGAACTCCACCACCAGTCGGTAGTCCCGGTACTCATGCTCGGTGGCAAGGTAGCCCAGACCATCGCCAGAAATCCGGATCATGCCATTGGTCACCGTGAAGACCTGGCGAGGATCCTGGCGGTGCGCATCCACCAGCCAGGTGTGGAAACCGGCAAGATTCGTTCCGTTGAACAAGAGCACCCTCTCCCGGGGTGAAACCGGCCCGGCAAGCAACCGGCCCGCCCCCACGGCCACGACCACCAAAAGCACCGTGCCCCTCACAACGTCATCGCCAGCGGCGCGCTCCAGCGATCGCCCACCTTGACCCGGGCCACCAGCCGCGTGCCTTTCGGGGCCAGGATCGCGCCTTCGCAGACCCTGGCCGCCTTGGCAACGCCGCCGCCCGGCGCCCGGGGATCTGACCCATCAAGCACGTAGTAGATGCTCCCGGCACCCGCCTGCAACGTCACGCGGCCACCATCGCGGGAGGCCACGGTGGGCGGCGCGACGAATTGCGCGTCAATCCACGAGATGCGATCCCGCGTCCAGCTCTTCAAAAACCGGATCTCCTCGGCGTAGGTGTCGAACACGAAATAGTTCGGCCACACCTTTTGATCGAGGATCGGCCAGCGCCGGAAGTTGCGGACCTGCGCTTCCTCGAGCAGGGAGGCCAATTCGTCGATCCGCGCCTCCAGCCGCGCGGGCGAGAATACGTTCGTACGCAACTCGAAGTAACGGTCCACATAGCGTTGAGCGAAGTCCGGATCCTCAAAAAGCCGGCGGAACCAGGTGTATTGCCGGTCGTCGAGTTGAGGCCAGTACCAGTATTTGGAGAGCCAGCCCTGCTTGCCGTTGGCGTTGCCGAAGCTCAAGTTCCAGTCCCAAACCGGCTGCATGCGGACCTTGCCCCCGCGATCCTTGTGGTAGAACGCGCTGAATCGGAAGCCGTCGATGTTCTTCGTCACCTCCACCATCAGGTGCTGGTCGATGAACGAATCGACATCGAGAAACGCTCGGTAGCCACGATCCGGATCGCGGAAGTCCGCTCCGTTCAACGCGTCCTCCAGCCGGTTCAAATACTCGACCAGCCATCGGCGCTGAGCGGGGGTGATCTCGTCCGGCTCGGGCTCGACGAAAAAGAAGGTTTGCCCGCTGCGGGTCGAAAACGTCTCCGGCATGCCGGGCGAGTCCCCTGGCTGAACGGGACCACCGGAGCTCCGGAGCAGAAGCTCGCGCACCATCGACTCCAGTCCGCCTCCACCGCGGACACCCTCGCGCCGACCGCGCCCTTGCTCCGGTGCTCCGCGTTCGGGCAGGAAGCCGGCGGGGTCAGCCGGAAAACCGCCCGGCCCGGAAAAGAAACTGCGGCTTGACGAGCCACGGAAAGGAGGCGTCCCCAGAAGATTGTCCTCCATCATGACCCCCTGATCGAAATGGTCCTTCTTGAAGATGTAGCCCCCGGTTATCTCGGGTTCCCGGTCATGCTCCGGCTTGAGCGCGGCAATGTGGACCCGGTGTTCCGCCCGCTTGACCTTCTCCTCGAAGACGTACACGCCCACGTAATGGCGCCGTTGCAGCCGACCGCCCGAGTCATTGACGAACACTTCGCAGAATCGCGTCCTCGCCGCCCAATGCCCCATCATCCGCGCCATCTCGTAG
>DATLZF010000510.1:0-11203 GCA_035574135.1 Candidatus Methylomirabilota bacterium | reverse complement strand
AGCCTCGCCGGTTTTATCGCGCCCGGCTGATGCCGTGAGGACGGGCGGAGCAGCGATGGCACGGCCGGAAGGCCCCCGCCAGCTCGGGAGCCGCCCTGCCCGGTGAACGAATGGAGGCGAACCGTGCCGCCGGCTGTCACGCCCCGCCGCACGGGTGGTAACGGCACACTTGCCTTCGCGCGGGTGGTTCCTAAGACTCTGGCCGTGGGCATTTCCCCAAGGCAGTTCGAGCAGATGCAACAGCGAACGCGGCGTTCCGGCCGTTCGGCGTCGCCCATGGTTTCTGCCAGTCCGCCGGCCGGGCACAGGCAGCACCAAGTGATCCTCGGTGTCGATCCGTCGCTGCGGGGCACCGGCTACGGCGTCATCCGCCTGGATCGTCCATGCCCCGTGGCGCTGGCCTATGGCACCATCACCTGCCCGGCCGGCTGGGCACGCTCGCGCTGCCTGGTGCGGATCGCGGCGGAGCTGCGCGAGGTCATCCGAAAGCACCAACCCACAGGGTGCGTGGTTGAAGGATTGTTTTACGCGCAGAATTTGAAGACGGCGCTCATCATGGGCGAAGCGCGGGGAGCGGGACTGGTGGCAGTGGCCGAGGCGGGGTTGGAAATCTTCGAGATCGCGCCGCGCAAAGTAAAGCAGGCCGTGGCGGGCTACGGCGCGGCGCACAAAGTCACCGTGGCCAAGATGGTGCAGCGGCTTCTGCAATTGTCCGAACTGCCGCCCGCCGACGCCGCCGACGCCCTGGCGCTGGCCCTGGCCCACGCGCAGGAAGGGCGGCGTGACTCCCTGTCATCACCCCGGCGCATCTGAGTCGGGCAAGATTCGGCCAAGTGCCTGAAACCGGGTGTCCCCGGTCAGGGCATTCCGGCAGTCGTCTCAAGCGGGGTGCCCACGCCGATGCCGTGTTCGAGGCAATAGGCGGCGTTGTGAACGTATTTCTCCGCCCACGATTTCAGTCCGGCGCGTTCCACTTCGGTCAGCGGGCGTTTGACCGTGGCGGGGGCCCCGAGGACGAGCGAGCCGTCGGGAATGCGCGTGCCCGGAGTCACCACCGCCTTGGCGCCCACGAGGCATTGCGCTCCCACCTGCGCGCCATCGAGAATCACCGCGCCCATGCCGACCAGTGTCTCGTCGCCCACGGTGCAGGCGTGGACGATGGCGGAATGCCCCACGGTCACCCAATTGCCAATGAGGCAGGGATAATCGTCCGCCAGATGCACAACGGCGTTGTCCTGAATGTTGGTGTGGTGGCCAATGGCGATGCGGTTGATGTCGCCCCGCACCACGGCGTTGTACCACACGCTGGCGTGATCGCCCAAGGTGACGTCGCCGATGACCACGGCGCCGCGGGCGATAAACACGCTTTGCCCCAGGCGGGGTTGCTGCCGCAGAAACCGTTCAAGCTGCTGCCGCACCGGATGCATGGAAGCGGTTTACCACGGTGGGCGGGCAAGGGAATGAAAAAGATCCGACGCGGATCGGCCGCGGTGCCGATGCGGGACCACGCCGGGGCGTCACCCTCTGCTGGCTGCGTTCTGAAGTGGCCGTTGCGCGCATCGGTGTCCATGGCGGCAGTCGGTTCCCCCTGCTGCGCCCGCCGGGCAAGGCGAAAGCCTGTGCCCGCGCGCGGGCAGCGCCGCAACGGAGGTCCGCACGAACGCCGACGCGGCCTGCGGGGCTCCGGGGCGGGACGGCCAACATCGGGCAGACCTCATCCGACGGAAGTTCAGCCCACGATGCCTTCTTCGAGCGTTTTGGGCCCCCTTTGCAGAACGTGTTGCGCCACCTTGTAGGCTTGGCGGTCGGTGTTGTGGGTCAAGCCGTCGAAGTTGCGCCGGATGCGCAACCGAGCGCTGGCGCAGAAGTAATCCGCCAGCGCGACGGTCTCCGCCATTTCCTCGACGGTGGCGGATTTGAGCAGGGCTTCCGCGCGGGCGCAGGTTGCAGCGATGGCAAACAGATCGGCACCGATATCCACGAAGCGGCCCAGCAAGACCTGCTCGCGTTCCAGTTTGGGACCGAACCGAACCATGGCGTGGAAGAGGCGCCGGGCCAGCTTTCGGCTGGTGGCGATCGCGTAACCAACATGCCGGCGGAGGGACCGGGGCAGAGAGGCAGGAATTCGTGGGCCGAATGGCAGCCACTGACGCGGATACCACCCGGCGTAAAAGACGGCGGCTTTCAGGGCGGCTTGCAGCCGGACCTTGAGGGGAAGCTGGCTGTTGAGCGCAGCGCCGCTGACCTTGAGATGCGGGTCGAGCATCTCTCGGGCGATGAAAAGGCGCATGATTTCGCTCGATCCTTCGAAAATGGTGTTGATGCGGCAATCCCGCATGAAACGCTCGATGGGTACCGGTTCTTCGCCGCGTGCTTTCAGGGAGTCCGCCGTTTCGTAACCGCGCCCGCCGCGGATCTGCATCGCGTCGTCCACGATCTTCCAAGCCATCTCGGTGCCCCAGAGCTTGCACATGGCGGCTTCGAGCCGGATGTCCGCCTTTTTGTCCTTATCCACCAGGCTGGCGGCATAGAGCGTCATGGCTTCCATCGCGAACGTGTTGGCGGCCATCTGGGCCACCTTGTCGGCGATGGCGGCGTGTTTGCCGATGGCGGCGCCCCACTGCACGCGCTCGTTGCACCACTTTTTGACAATGCGCAGGCAGCGCTTGGCCGCGCCGGTGCAGGCAGCGGGCAGTGTGAGCCGCCCGGTGTTCAGGGTGCTCAGGGCCACGCGCAACCCCTTGCCTTCGCCCCACACGATGTTCTCGCGCGGCACGCGGACGTTGGTGAACCGCACGACGCCGTTGTAGAGTGCACGCAGCCCCATGAAGTGACAGCGGTGCACGATCTCGATGCCCGGCGTGTTCATGTCCACGATGAACGCCGTAATCTGGTTCTTGGGCTTGCCGTTTACCATCTTCGGCGGGGTCTTGGCCATGACGACAATGACCCCCGCCTTGACACCATTCGTGCACCAAAGTTTTTCCCCGTTGATGATGAAAGCCTTGCCGTCTTCGGTCGGCTCGGCCCGGGTGGTCATGGTGGCAGGGTCCGAACCCACGCCGGCTTCAGTGAGGGCGAAAGCGGAGATCTCACCGCGGGCGACGCGAGGCAAAAACCGCTTTTTCTGCTCCTCGGTGCCAAACATGATGAGCGGTTGCGGAACGCCAATGGATTGGTGCGCGGAGATGAGCGCGGTCAGGTTGGCGTCGTAGCTGGCCAGCAGCATGGCGGCGCGCGAATAATTCGTTTGGGACAATCCCAATCCCCCATACTCCGTGCCGATCTTGATGCCAAATACGCCCATGCGGGCGAGCCCTTCGATGACCTGCTGGGGAATCTCGCCGGTGCGGTCGATTTCGTCCGGATCGACGTGTTCTCGGAGAAAGCCATCGAGGCGCTTCAACAACGCGTCGCCCTTCTCGCGATCTTCGCGGCTTTGTTCCGGGTAGGGAAAGATTTGTTCCGTATCGAAGCGTCCCATGAACAGGCCGGAGACGAAGCCGGGCCGCTCGGCAGCGGCTTCTCGGGCGGCCTCGGTCAGTTCGAGGGCTGCGCGTTGACCAGATGACATTTTCGAGGTGTCGATCAACGGCACGGCATCATCCGCGGACGACCTCGTTGTGGGTCCGTGGGGAGGGGGTGTCAGGGAGTTCATAGATGGGTTCCTTTCAGGGCCGCGGGTTGTCCCGGGTAAGAATGCAAAGACGCACCCGGCGGCGCGACGGCTCGAAACGGGCGAAGCACAACCTCGGCAACGCGACGATCCAGCCCGCATGGGCGAGATCGACGTGACGCAACGCCGAGCGGGGACAAGGGGACTTAGTTGTCATAAAACTTGCGGTTGGTCTCGGCCATGGTCTTGAGCAGCACGCACGGCGCGAAGCGCGGCTCGCCCCCTGCGGCCAACAACTCCATCTCCGCCACCACCCGGGCCACGCCCCGGCTGTCCGCATGGCGCAGTGGACCGCCCCGGAACGGAGCGAAGCCCGTGCCCATGACCATGCCGAAATCCACGGCGGCAGGCTCGCCCACGACGCCCTCCTCGAGGCAACGAGCAGCCTCATTGATCATCAGCAGCGTCATGCGCTGGGCGAGCGCGGCACGGTCCAGCTTCGCGTGCCGGGAATCGTTATGGAAGCGGTCCACGTCCGGGTTGACCTCCGGTTCGCCCTTTCGCCTCTGGTGCAAATAGAAACCGGCGCCGCTCTTGCGGCCCAGCAGGCCGGCCTCGATCATGCGCCCCAGCACGGCGGGCTGCTGGAGCCGGTCGCTGAACTTTGAGGCGAGATCGGCGGCGACATGGTTGGCCACGTCCAGCCCCACCTCGTCGATCAGCCGTAATGGTCCCATGGGCATTCCGAAGTCGAGCATGGCTTCGTCGATGTCCTCGATACGGGCGCCGCACTCGAAAAGGTGCCCTGCTTCGATCAAATACGGCATCAGGATCCGGTTGACCAGGAAGCCCGGGCTGTCTTTGACCACCACGGGCAGTTTACCGAGCTGCTGGACGAACTTCACCGCCCGCCGCGCGACGTCGGGGAGGGTCTGCTTGCCCAGCACGACCTCGACCAGTTGCATGCGATGGACGGGGTTGAAGAAATGAATCCCGACCACGCGGCCCGGGTGACGCGTCGCCGCGGCGATCTCGGACACGGACAAGGCGGAGGTATTCGTCGCCAGGATGGTTTGTGGGCCGGCCAGTTCGTCCAGCCGGCAGAAGATGTCCTTCTTGAGGGCCATCTTTTCGACCGCGGCTTCGATCACGATGTCGATGTTCCGCAGGGACACCTCTGCTGGCGCCGGGGAAATGCGGTCCAAGCCGGCCCGCGCCTCGACGGCCGTGAAGGCGTGGCGTTTCATGCCTTCCTCGTAGAGCTTGGCGATGGTCGCCATGCCCTTGGCCACCTGTTCCGTGTTGATGTCACGCAAAACCACCGACAGCTCGCGAGCACTGGCCCATTGGGCGATGCCGGCACCCATGACCCCGGCACCAATCACGGCCAGGCGCTTCACGGGAGAGTCGGATTTGGCGCCGTCCGCCCCGGCAGGAAGGGTGAGTTTTTTGGCGCGCTCCTGGAGCAGGAAGATGCGCACGAGGTTGCGGGAGGCTTCGCCACGGCTCAACTCAAGGATGGCCTCCCGCTCGAGCGCCAGAGCGTCTGGCAACGATCGCGACAGTCCGCGGACGACGACGTCCAGCGCCTTCTCAACGGCGGGATAGTGGCCACGGGTTTTTTGCAGGAGGGCGGTCCGCGCCCGGCGCGCGATGAACGCGGCTGCCAGGGAACTGTTCATCAGTTTGAACGCGAGCGGCTGCCGACGGTGGCGCAGGCCGGCGCCCCGGGTCAGGATGCGTTGCGCGGCGAGGCTCACCAGGTATTCGGCCGGTGCCAGTTCGTCCACCATGCCGCATTTGAGCGCGGGTATCGCGGCGAGTGTCTTGCCACCGAGGATGACATCCAGGGTCTTGGGCAAGCCGATCAGATGCGGCAGCCGGGTGCAACCTCCCCAGGCCGGCAGAATGCCCAACTGGGTCTCAGGCAAACCGATCTTGGTCACCTTGTCGGGTGAGGCTATCCGGTAGTCGCAGGCCAGCGTGATCTCATAGCCGCCACCCACACAAGCACCGTGGATGGCCGCCACTGTCGGGATGGACAACGCGGCGATGCGATTGAACACGGATTGCCCCAGTTCGATGAGGTCGCGCAACCTCTCAGGGTCCGGCTCATCCGAGAACGATTTGATGTCGGCGCCGGCGATGAAGATGGACTTCTTGGCGCTGGCCAGTACCAAGCCCTTGACTTGCGAATCGTCGGTCAGGGCGGTGAGGTGGCTGTTCAATTCGAGCAGCGTCGCCTTGTCGAAAATGTTGGCCGGCGAGCCCGGGCGGTCGAAAGTCAGGATGCAGATGCCGGCCGCATCCACTTCCCGGCGGATCATTGTCGGTTCCGCGGATGGCGATGAAGAGTGCATGTCTGATAGACGCTTCGCCGGGATCGAAATGTCGGTGACTGTTGCCGAGGTCAGCATATCAGAGCCTTTCCAACCAAATAGCTGCGCCCTGGCCCCCGCCCACGCAAAGGGAGACCAGGGCGCGTTTCGCCTGCCGCCGTTCCAGCTCTTTGAGGCTGGTTAAAATCAGACGCGCCCCCGTCGCGCCCACCGGGTGCCCGAGAGCGATGGCGCCGCCGTTCACGTTCAATCGTTCCTTGTCCACTTTGCCGAGGTGCCGGGTGCGGCCGAGATGCTGGCGGGCGAAGTCCTCGGACTTGAGGCACTTCAGGACGGCGAGGGCTTGGGCGGCGAAGGCTTCGTTCAACTCGACCAGGTCTGCGTGATCCAGGGTCAGGCCCAGCTTCTCTTCCGCCCTGGCAATGGCAAACACCGGCCCCAGCCCCATGCGGGCAGGATCACAACCTGCGTAGGCGTAACCAGTGAGCGCTCCGAGGGGACGATAACCGAGCTCGACGGCCTTGTCCTCGGTCATCACGAGCAGGGCCACGGCGCCGTCGGTGATCTGCGACGCGTTGCCGGCGGTCACGGTGCCGTGGCGCCGGTCAAACACCGGTTTGAGCCGGGCCAGGGCCTCGAGCGTCTGGCCAGGGCGCGGACCGTTGTCGGTTTCGACCACGGCCTGACGCGCTCGAGAGCCGCCACCCGCGCTGGCTGGAAACACCGGGCAGATTTCGGCCGCCAGGCGGTCCTTGGCCGCGACGGCGCGCAGATGGGACTCCAATGCGAAGGCGTCCTGAAGTTCGCGCGAGATGCCGTGTTCACGGGCCAGCAGCTCAGCGGTCTCGCCCATGTTCAAACCGCACACCGGATCGGTGAGCCCGAGTTGAAGTCCGACCCGTGGCTGGAAATCGGACGGGCGAAACGCCGCGAGGGCTTGGAGCTTCTGACCGGTGGACCGGGCGCGGGCCAGTTTCGCGAACTTTTCGGCCGTGCTGTATTTGAACAGCAGCGGAGCCTGCGACATGCTCTCCGCGCCGCCGACGATGTAGATGGAGCCACGCCCGGCCGCCATCCGTTCGTAGGCCGTGGTTAGTGATTCCAGGCCCGAGGCGCAGTTGCGATGCACGGTCATGGCGGGCACGTGGGCCGGCACGCCAGCGCGAAGGGCGATGACGCGAGCGACGTTGGCCGCCTCGGCCGGCTGGCTCACGCAGCCGAAGATGACTTCGTCAAGGCGCGCAGGATCGAGGCCGGTGCGGGTGAGAAGCGCGCTGACGGCGATGCGGCCGAGTTCATCGGCGCCGAAACGCGCGAGGTCGGAGCCCATCTTGCAGAACGGCGTCCGGACTCCATCGATAATGACGAGGCGGGGAGGATTCATGATTTGATCTCCAAATGGGTGCCATCGCCGGGAGCCACGTTCGTGACTGTGGCCTGACCCTGACTCGAAGTGTCGGTGGTGGGCTCGGTCACGAGGGGTCGGCCCGGGCGATGATCGACGATCTTTTGTTCCTTAAGCTGTACGCCGACGCCCAGCAGATGCCGCAGCTCGTCGGCGCTGTGAAACTGGATTCGGTTCGGACGCACCTCGGTGCGCTCCACGAAGCGGTTGTTCAACTCCCGGCACAACCGGTCTTCGGGGACATCCGCCGTCTTGTGCACGTGAAGAATCAGTTCGTCCACCTCCAGAGGATCGTCGTTGAACTTGCGCAGTTCCAACTGCCACGCGCCGATATTGGGCGCGTCGTCGAGGACGTGTTCAAGCTGATTGAAGTCCACGAGCGTGCCCTTGATCTTGTCCAGTTGCATCGACTTGATCTCGGAGCTGCGTGAAATCTTGCCCACGAGCCGCGGCAGCCGGCGGCCGCAATGGGGACATGGCTCGTAGATCATGCCGCCATCCAGGTAATCGCCGGTCCGGTATCGCAGCACGACGCTGCCACGGGCTTCGAGCGGCGTGTAAACCAGTTCGCCCGGCTCGCCGGTTTCGACGGGGATGCCGGTCTTGGGATCGATGACCTCGAAGACGCCGAGGTCCGGGTAGAGATGGAACCCGCCGGGCGTTTCATCGATCGGGCAAGGGCATTCGGCCCACGCCATTTTGGCTTCGGTGAAGCCGTAAGTGGAGATGACATCGACTTTCGGGGCGCCCAGTTTTGCGGCCAGGTTGCGTAGTTTGCGCCGCATTCCCTCAGCCACCTTTTCCCCGCCCAGCACGAGGCGGCGGAGTGATTCGATCTTCACCCCTGTCTCGATCGCGTGCTGCAGGACATGGTAAACGAAAGTGGGCATTCCGATCAGCACGTCGGGCTTGATCTTCTGGATCAACCGCAAATTGCCTTCGGTGCCGAGGACCTTTCCGCCGCCGGTCGGCAAGCTGAAGACGCCGAATTCGACCGCTGCGTAATGAGTGATCCAAAAGGCCAGGTGAGGCGCGTACGGGAACATGTTGACCAAGCGGAAATCGTTTCGGGCACCGCAAATCTCCATGATGCGCCGCCCACCCAGCCGCAGCAGGTCTATGTCCCTGTGCGTGTAGAGAAACGGCACCGGGTCCGCCGAACGGCCGGTGGTGCTGGTCATGAAAATGGGACGAAACTCCCGCTCGAACCCCTCGCGAACGGCTTCTCGGCCGCGCAACACGGCTTTCAGCATGGTGGAAGGCCGGCGCGAGAGTACTCGTTGGTCCGGGATCAGAAGATACTCTTTCGCGCGCTGGGGATGATCGGGCGTGTTCACCAGATCCGCTTTGGATGTGAACGGAATGCTTTGCAAATCCTCCAAGGAGCGGATCGAGTCCGCGGTCAACCCGCGTTGCGCGAACACCTCGCGGTAGTGCGCTGAGAAAGGCAGCACCACGTCTCGAAGATAGTGGCGCAGCTTCTCCGCCTGGAGCTGTTGAATCGTGGCCTCAGGCAGGTCCTGCCACCGTGTTGCAAGCAGCGCGTGGTTCATAATTGGGCTCCTTATGGTTGATGAGTTCGATGATCTCCTGAAGATGCTCCTCCGCCTCGCGGCGCCCGATGGCGATGTACTTGCCAGGTCGCCGGAAATCGTGCCAGCGGCCGTCGTAGGAAACGGGACGCAGGACCAGGTGGGCGTGGCGTGCGGATTCCTCGGCCACCCGCATCTGCGCGCCGTTGAAGCTGCGCAGGATGGTGTCAAGCACGTTGCCGGGCGCGAAATAGTTGAAGTACTGGTTCAGCACCAACTTCACGCTGCGTGCGCGACGGCTGCGCCGGACCTGGTGCTCCTTCTCCATTTCGTGGCGGCGGCGGAGGTACTCGGGCGTGGGGATCGTGTTGACCGCGATGATTCGCTCGATGCCCATCTCCTCCAGCACGTCCACCGGCAACGGATCGGCGATGCCGCCGTCGATGTAAAGCTCCTCACCCAGCTTGACCGGCACGCACGCCCCCGGGATGGCGCTACTGGCGTGTACGGCCGAGGCGACCTCGCCGCTGGCAAACACGACGCGTTCCAAAGTGGTCAGATTCGTGGCGACCACCCGCAACGGACGGATCAGTTCCTCGAAATGGATTTCGCCGATGGAGCGCTTCAACCGCCGCTTGATCTTCTCGCCGCGAAGGAAGCCCTGGCGTGGCAGGACGAACGGGTCGATCAACTCCAGCAGGCCCCACCGGTGCTCAACCTCGCGGGCCAATCGCTCCATCTCGACGCCGTCCAAACCGAAGGCCCAGACGGCGCCGACGTACGAACCCATACTGCAACCAGCCACGTAGTCGATATCCACCCCGTTTTCCTCGAGAACCTGGATCACGCCAATGTGGGCAAGACCGCGGGCGCCTCCGGAAGAAAGAGCCAGGCCGACCCGCCTCCGGCTGATTTCCCGCGCGATCCGCCGTACATCTGCAGCAAAGGTGCGGTCCGGCCACCGGACCAGATTGCGCGCCACGCTTGCCGTCGGACAACCATGGATGAGCCCGTGAACGGAAGGCCCGAGATGGCGCAGCGTTTCACTGGACTGGGCTTCCGCACGCTCGCGACAGATGATGGTGCTTGGCCGGCTCACGCCGACGGCTTGTTCCTCGTTCTCAAGCTGCCGATTGAGCAAATCCCGATGGTAAAGGTCGCGGGCATCGGCTTGAAGCAACACGAACGACCGCTGGGCATTGCGAAGACACTCGGCCACCACAGGAAAGGGGCATTCGACCTCCGCGTGAAGCAGAACGTAGGTGTAGTGCTCCAAACAATGACGTGCCACGGTTGCGAGGCCCAATGCCTCCGCCGGGTCGCCTGATACCCCGAGATCCACTCTCGCCACTCCCGGCTTGAGGATCTCGACGTCGCCTGCAAACGCGAACTCACCATTGAGACGTTGCGTGTCCCAGTCGCGCAGCATCGCGGGTGCTGCCCTCACCACCAAGTGGATGACGAGCACATGGTCTCGTGTCTCCTTGTTCAGACTTTCGGCGAGAGCGTCGGCGATAAAGCGATCGGGCGTTCGGTCAGAAAGTCCGATGAGAGCCACGGTTCGGTAAACGGAGCCGTGTGTGGTCGGCAGGGGGGAAATGGCTCCCAAGCGGGCCCCGTCAGGGGTCCCTCGGATGTTGTCTTGGAAGTTCGCAATCATTGTCCGCCGCGGGCCGCGACGGATCGCATTGCGAAGGCACTACCTCCTCAGCTCTCCGAGCTGAGTCTCAGCAGACCGTCACCGGCCGGATTAAAACTGTTCCTGCTACCTAATTGCATGTGCCTTGTCGCAATATAGGACAAGTTCGTGTTGCGTCAAATTTCGTCACGAAGTTGCACCTTAAATACGATTGGAACAGGGCGAGTTTCAATAGTTGGGAAACAGTGCATCCCTCAAATCAAGGTGCGGTCACCGCCCGACAAGAACGAGCGGACGGCGGGGTGCCTCCGTAGCCACAAAGTCCAGCGCCCCTCCCCAGTGGTTTGGTTTGTCGCGATGCCTGTTCGGTGCCGGAAGTCCGCCGTGGTTGCGATGAAATCGACCCCAACGGGGTCACACCCAGCAGCGCCACGGTGACGCCAGCGTGTTGCCAAAGTTTGTGACGGGTTACGCCGCTCTCGGCCCTGAACGCCAGAGTCAATGGTTCTGGCAGTCGGTCCGCATGCTGGCGTTGCCGTTGGCGCCGAAGGACGGCGCCTGTTGACAACGGTCCACTTACGCCGCCGGGAACTGGCGGGTGGGTCTCGAAGGCGTCATTGGCATCGAGGGCGACGTCGGCCAGGCGAAGACAGTTAACGCCGTTGGCGCGCC
>DATLZF010000509.1:0-19785 GCA_035574135.1 Candidatus Methylomirabilota bacterium | reverse complement strand
GAAGCAAGCAGGCATCGTGGTCGATGAGTGTGGGATTCCCTGCAGGCCGAATGATCGTCAGCAGCTTTGGCAAGAATGGGAACGGGGCGCTTCGTGCGTGCCGCCGCGCCTTCTCGTTGCTGGAAATGGTCATCGCGCTCTTCATCCTGGGCATCCTGGCGCTGGCAGTGCTTTCCGCCCTCGGCCTCTCCAAGGTCCAGACGTTTCGCGACAAGGAACTCGGCATCGTGTCGGATTTCATGGTGCACTACCTCGAACACGTCAAAGGGATGGACTTCGCCGACTTGAGAAAAGGAAACCCCATCAACCCCCTCTATGATGGGACGGCAGGAGCACCGAACATTCGCATCCCGGCGACCTTCGACTGGTTTAGCCTGAACAACACGAACTACGAGGATTTTCACCCGGAGTTGGTCTGGCTGGAAGCGCGCAATCCCCAGATGCGCGTGGATCTGACCACCACCCAGGTGGCGGGAGTGGATCATACGAAGCAGCTTCGCGTGGAAGTTCGCTGGGATGCCCCGTTGGGCCAAGGCCAGCCGTCGGTGGTCCGGCTCGACATGGTGCGGGTGAAAGACAACTGAAGCTGTGCAACTGGCCCACCTTCCATCGATCCGTCCGCTGCGACGCCTGCTCGGCCTGTTCCGGGCGTTCACTGTGGTGGACCTGATGGTGGCGAGCAGCCTGGCCGTGATCTGCCTTGGCGGCATGTTGTCGCTGGTAATGCAGGTGGGAACCGAGCAGCGCCGGATCGTGGGCGACGGGCTCGTGCAACAGGAGGGAGGGCTGTTGCAGGACAAGTTGAGCGTGCTGATCCGCTCCATGAGCAATTCCGAGGGCGTCATCTTTGGAGACCCTGTGCCGTCGGCGCCCACGTTCTTCCGGCGCATCATTGTTGCGCGCGGCGAAGCGCCCGACTTCCCGCGGGAATCCATTTATTTCAACCCGACCAATCGGATGGTCATTCACGATCCAGACCGCTCCGTGGCCAATGACGAGGTGGTGCTGTTCGCGCCCAATGCGAACGCCGTGGTGCGGGAGCTGTACTTTTATCCTTCGCTCAAGGTCGGAGCGGTGACGGACAGCACCACGTTGAACGTCGTGCTCGAAATGGACGACGACGGTTACAGTGGACGCACGGACGGTCGCGGGCATATCACACGGTCCAGCATCCATCGATATTTCACGGTGAAGATGCGAAGCCGCTAGCATCCACCGAGGGGTTCACCCGACGCATTCAGAATAGACAACCATGAGAATCCGACTGACCTCCCCCCCAGCCTGCCGCGCACGCGGCCACGTGCTGTTTCAAACCATGGTGTATTCGGGTATCCTCGGGATCGCCTGCTACGCGCTGTTGCAGATGAGCGAGATTCGCGTGCGCAGTTCCCACCAGCGATGGGATTACAACGAGGCCTTTTACCACGCGGAGAACGCCCTGAACTGGGGCGTCCAGCGCCTGGCGGACGTGGCCTCGCCCAACGGCAACTTCAAGCTGACCGATGGCACGTTGGCGCTGGATTATTTCCGTACGTTGACCAACGGTGGTGCGTCGTACCTCGAGGATGTCTGGCTCACCATTACGAATCATCCCAGCGGTGTTGCCAATCTTTTCCTCCTGTCGGCTTCGGCCAAGGTGGGCAACAAGGTGCGAACGCTTCAGGTGGCCGTGCAGCGAGACCCTCCCAGCCAGGTCTTCGATTACGAGTATTTCCTGAACAACTGGGGCTGGTGGTGGGGCTCGAGCATCACCGGCAATGGCGACAACCGCGCCAACTGGGACTTTGACTTCCGCGACCGGCCCACGGTGAACGGCTCGGTCATTGCCACGGGCGACATCGAATCCAACGGCACACCGATCGATCCCCTGAGCGGCACGGTGCCTCTGGCGGGGTTGGCGGGATCGGATCCCGTTGCCTACGTGCATGACGGAACTCCCCGCCTGCCCATGCCGAACCTGAAAAACTTTTCCGATTACGCCAGTCTCGCGATCAGGAAGGGCGGCACACTCCATCTGGGGACAAATCTCTTGGTGAATGCGGTGCATACGAATCTGCTCACGCCGGGCATGTATCTCGTTGGTACCACTTCGGCGCCCGTTGTAATCAACGGACCCGTGGTGATCCCGGGTGACGTGGTGCTCAAGGGTGTCATTTCCGGCATCGGGACTCTTTATGTCGGTGGCAACCTCTACGTGGCGGGCAATGTGACCTACCTGAACGGCCCGGACTTCAGTACGCCGCCTGAGTTGATGACCGGTGCCAACCGTGACAGATGGGTGAGAGACAACGTCGCCGCCGGGAAGGATCTTGTGGCCTTCGCTGTCCGCGAATCCGTCTTCGGGGGGGATGTCACGAGCACGGAATGGATCAATCGCTGTTACAATCCCTCCGGCTACGGTCTAAGATGGGTGGGCGCCGAACGCAACTTGGGCGCGGATGGCATTCCGGGAACACCGGACGATGGTCTGCTCTATCTCGACACCACTGGTGACGGCCGCCCCGACTCAGCGTGGTACGATGCGGATGGGGATGGGATGGTGGACGTCGCCTACAATTACGGTCAGGACATCGAGATGACGGCATCGCGGGCCATGCGAATCCTGGGCTTCCCGCGAGACGGCCTCGGCGCACCGGCCGCCTACGGCACGCTGGCCTCGAACAATTTCAACCGTTTGGATGGGGTGTTTTACTGCAACCACGCCATCGCCATACGCAGCACGCGGAGCGGCTTCGTGGCCAACGGCGCCTTGATCTGTCGGGACGAGGCCATCGTTTTCACGGGCAATTTGAAATTCAACTACGACTCCCGTATCCACAGCCGCTACTCCGGCGATCCGAATCGTTTCGTTGATCTCGGGCTGCCGGTGGCGAACAAGGTGAGCATCACGTCCATGGTCGAGGCTGCTCCAGTGGCGGGCTTCTATAGCGGCGTCTATTCAGGATCACGGTATGGTCACATGGGAGTGGCGCATTGATCGCGTTTCTGGCCGCCCCGGATTTCCCACGATGAACTTACTTTTCCGTCTCCCCTCGCGTCGAACAGCAGAACAACGGCCGGCCGCGACCGATGCGGGCGCCACTTTCTCGCGCGATTGTGGGCGCTGGTTCGGGGGTGCCAGAGTCACCCCGGCGCGTTCGGCCGGCTCGGGGAGCCGGTTTGCGTGTTGGCTCACCGTCATTCTGGTGTGGGGATGGGGCGGGACGAGCCAAGCCATCGATCCTCTGCCTCCGGATATCGAGGCGGCACCCGAGCCGGTGAAACTGGCTTACATCGAGCGGACGGCCCGGGCCTCGGAACGGGAGAAAATCGAGGTCGGACGCAGGCGATACGAACGACGGATGGAACGCAAGCGGGCGATGGTGGCCGAGATCCGTCAGCAAGCCGCTGACCGGCGCCAAGAGATTCAGTCTCAGGTCCGGGATCTTGCGATGCTGGCGGAGAATTCGGCGCCGGCGGCTTCCTCTCGCGTGAACCCATTCATGATCTTCCTCGTGGTGACGGCGGC
Source organism: Candidatus Methylomirabilota bacterium (assembly GCA_035574135.1). Classification (GTDB taxonomy): domain Bacteria; phylum Verrucomicrobiota; class Verrucomicrobiia; order Limisphaerales; family DATLZF01; genus DATLZF01. The sequence continues at coordinate 16,277 of DATLZF010000509.1, read as the reverse complement.
CGTTCTGGCCATCTGGTACCGCTACGTCTTCAAGCCGCGGGAGACTTCGTGCTGACGCGGCTTCCCGACAAGGTGAACGAGGGCCGGTCGGGCAGCATTCTGGATCAGGGATCGAGATTCACCATGCCGCGGGCGATGGCATACTTGGTCAGGCCGGCCACGCTGTGAATGTCCAGTTTGCGCATGACCCGCTCGCGGTGGGTTTCGGTGGTGCGGACTCCGATGCCGAGCCGGTGGGCGATTTCCTTGTTGCTGTTGCCGTTGGCGATCAGGACGAGCACTTCCCGCTCCCGATCCGAGAGCGTGGGCGTGGGGCGAGCGGGGGCAGCACCTTGCGCGACGACTTCATCGACCAGGGCTTTCGAGACCTTGGGACTGAAATACACACCGCCCCCGTGGATCAACTTGATGGCCTGCACCAGTTCCGTCGGGGAGGTGTCCTTGAGCATGTAGCCGCGCGCGCCGAGTCGTACCACCTGGGCGATGTACTCCTTGTTGTTGTGCATGGTCAGGACCGCGACCTTGGCCTCGGGCACCTGGCGGCGGAGCAGCGAGACGGCCTCCAGGCCGTTCATGTGGGGCATGGAGATGTCCAGCAGCACGACGTCCGGTCTCAGTTGGCGGGCCTTGCGCACGCCTTCCTGGCCGTTGGTGGCTTCCCCGACGACCTCGAACTCAGCTTGGGCTGCGAGATGGGATTTGATGCCGTCGAGGACGATGGGATGATCATCCACCAGCAGGATGCGAATCTTGGATTTGTTCTTTTTCACAGCGGACGGGAGTTGTTGGTGGCTTGTCCACCAGTGGAACGGTGAGGACGATCTCGGTACCCTGCCGGCCAGAGGACCGGAAGGCAATGGTTCCGCCCATGAAGGCGGCGCGCTCGCGCATATCAACGAGCCCCATGCCGCGCCGCCGGGGTTCATCAGCAGGGCCGGCTTGGGGGCACAAGCCGCGTCCGTCGTCGCTGACCTCCACGCGGAGCCGGGTGCCTTCACGTCGCGCGCGCACGCAGACGCGGGCGGCTCGGGCGTGGCGTTCGACGTTGGTGAGGGCTTCCTGCACGATGCGGTAGATGTTGAGTTCCAGATCGGACGGTATTTTCCGGGGGAGTCGCTCGCAGGCCACCTCGACGGCGATGCCGGTGCGCTCCTGGAATTCGGCAGCAAGGCTGCGCAGGGCGGCGGCCAGCCCGAGGTCATCGAGCTCGCTCGGTCGCAAGTTGCGGGAGATGCGGCGGACCTCCTGAATGGTGCGTTCGAGGAGTTCGCGGGCCTTCCGGGCTTCCATCCTCACCGTCTGGTCCATGGGCGCCAGCCTGTCCTCGACCGCTTGCAAGCGGAACTTTACCGAGGCGAGAATCTGGTTCACGCTATCGTGGAGTTCCCGGGCCACGCGTCGCCGTTCCGCTTCCTGGGCATCCCGGATGAGCCGGGGCATTTCCCGCAGCGCCTCCTCGGCCGCCCGACGGGAACTGATGTCCCGCGAAACGATGACACAGCGTTGAGGGTGTCCCGCATCGTCGAACATCCAGTTGTTCACGGCTTCGAGTGTCAGCCATCCGCCGGACGCGGTGCGCGCTCGGAACTCGACGGTGCGGCCGCGCCCCCGGGCGAGGGATTGCTGCCAGGTCTCCACCAGCGCCGGCTGGTCCTCCGGATGCACCAGCGCCAGCGCGGATGTCCCCGCCAGATCGCCGGGGGCATGCCCCAGACAAGTGCGGAACGAGGGGCTCGCGTAAATAAACTTCCAGTCGAGGTCCACCACGCTGATCAAATCGTGCGAATTCTCGGTGATCAGGCGGAATTGCTCTTCGCTCCGTCGCCGCGCCGCTTCAGCTTGGGCACGGGCCTGCTCGGCCGCCCGTTTTTGGAGGGCGTTGATCACCGAGGATGGCAACCGCTTCAGGCTCGCCTTTAAGATGTAGTCATCGGCTCCCTGTTTGATGCATTCGACGGCGACTTCTTCCGAGCGGGTGCCGGTGACGAGGATGAAAGGGATTCCGGGGGCGTGTTGGCGGACGAGGTTTAGAGCCTCCCAACCGTCCAGCTCAGGCAGGGTGAAATCGGAGAGAACAATGTCCGGGGATTCCGAGGCCAGCGCCCGGAGCAAGGCGGCGCGGGTGTCGAGCCGGCAGGAACGGAAGCGCAAACCGGCCTCGCGCAGCTCTTGCTCGATCGCTTGGGCATCGGCTGGCTCGTCCTCAATGACGATGATGCTCAATTCCTTCGCCGTCCCCTTGCATTCGGTCTGCGTTGATCGCTCCATGATTCGAACTACGAGTCCCATCGCGCCGCTCAGGTCGGCAAGTGCCCCGGCGTCCCAGCCGCCCGTCGCGATTCGTATCGCGGCTTTTAACACTCGAACCGCAGGCGGTCTAGCCCAAACCCCAGGGCGATCTGTGGAGATGAAGGCCGGCTCGTAATTGTCGTGAATGCGCCGAGGGCCGCGGCTAGTTTCTTGCCCATGCCGGCTGAGATTCCCGCGTCCCTGTCGTCCGCTCCGCGGCGGTGCCTGCGCTACTGCGGCACGCACCTGCGTCGGTTCCACAGAAGCACAAGGAGCGCGATGCGGGACGCCACGTGGCGGTCACGGCCTGCGCCGCCCCAGGCAAGATCTTGGCGGGCACGTCTCGGCCCATCCTCACGACGCATGCCGTGGCGCAAACGATTCGTCGAGCATCGGGAGCGGCGAAGCGCCCCATGCCGGCGGTGGATACGTCTGCGCGATACGTCTGCGCGACGGGTGTTCCAAGCATGGAGGATTACGGTCACCAACCAATTCGATGTCATGAATTCCCGAGTGCACGAGCTGCCATTCCGTCTCCGGGCTGGTGGGCGAGTGGTGGCGGTAACCTTTAATTTCGACGAGAGTCGAAGAGTGAGAATGCCTTCCAAAGCGACTTGTGCGCGAGTGATTACGCGCGCGTCTTCGACGAAGTCGTTGGACGTGGTCGAGGCGAAGCGGACGCGAATGCCCCGGCCGCCCCGGCTAAACCGCGCTGGCCTGTCCGAAGCCGCGCCAGCGAACCTGTGACGTTGTACGGCTGATCCGATGGCCCGCCTTTCCCATGCCAAAACCGCCCTTTGTCGAACTTAGCGACGGTTCAACCCTTGTGCGCCTGCCGATCCTCTACGAGGATCGTTCGCTTCTCGCTGTCGATAAACCGGCCGGCTGGATGTTGATCCCGTTTTCCTGGCAGAAGACGCCTTGGAACTTGCAGGCCGCCCTGACGTCCTCCATCGCATCCGGCGCCTTTTGGGCGCGAGCTCGCGGCATCCGGTTTCTGCGGGCCATTCACCGCCTGGATGCGGAGACGACCGGGATTCTGCTCTGCGGCAAGAGCCCCGGCTCGGTGGAGTCCTACAGCGAACTGTTCGAGTCCCGTCGGATCGAGAAGATCTACCTGGCCGTGGTGGAGGGGGTTCCCAAGCCCCGGGAGTGGGTGGTGCGCGACCCCATCGGGCCGGTGCCGGGGCAGCCTGGCCGGATGCGGGTCGATCCCCGGCACGGCAAACCGGCTGAGACCCGGTTTAGGCTGCTGCAAGCCAGCGGCGGGCGGGCCTTGATCGAGGCGCGTCCGGTCACAGGCCGCACCCATCAGATTCGGGTCCACTTGGCGCGGGCCGGGTTGCCCATTGCGGGCGATGCCGTTTATGGCCGGAGCGGCAAGCCGGGTTCCTCCGCCAACTATCCCATGGCGCTCCGTGCTGTGGCGGTCCGGTTTCGAGACCCATTTACCCGTCAGCCGATCAGGATCGAGGCGCCGTCAGATGAGTTCCTGCGGGCATGGGGTTGGATACGGGAAACGGCGGTCGGAGACCGACGGGACTCCCGCGACGGTGCGGTCGGCCGTTGACAGTGCCAATCTGGTCCATTGGGTTGCGCAAAAGAGGTTGTGAATGCGCAAAACGATTATTGCCCGCAGAGTAGATTTCTGCCATGGTTCTCACGAACCCAAACCCGGACACGGTGAGCGCACATGTGCCCGTCCTGATTCGCAACGAATTGCTGATAGCGAATTCGATCCGCCTATGAAAGCTCAGAGAACAAACCTGTCATCTCAACCCAACCGTGATTCACTCGGAAGCGTGCCGTGCCACAGGTCGGCCGGTTCCTTTGGCAGATCGAGGGCGGCCATCGGGCTTCTGGTCTTGGCGCTTTCCGGCACGGTCCTGCCAGCCGCCAACATCGTATGGGTGAGTGATTCGCCTCCGACGGTGGGATTCCATGCGCCCAACCCAAACTTTAGCGACCACGGCATGGTCGTGCTGCTGCAAAATGCCGGGCACAATGTCATTGTGTACGACAATCCCGAGGCCGCCGGAACGCTCCTGACACCCGATGAAATTACCGCGTTGAATACGAACGACCTCATCATCCTGGGCCGCAATCTGGCCAGCGGACAGTTCCAAACGGGCCAGGGCGATCAATGGAACCAGTTCATCACAAAACCTCTGATTGGTATGAGCCCCTACCATGTGCGTCCGGATGGCGGACGCATGAACTGGTTTACCGGTGGAACACTGCCCGATAATGCCGACCCCTTCATGGTGACGGCGGTTGATCCAACCGACCCGGCGGTCGATTTCATCTTACGGGGCATCCCGATGCTGGGAAACACGGCAACCGTTCCGAGCGATGTAACCATCGATCGAAACACGAGCCACATCCTTCAGGATCCCATCCCGGGCGGAAGAAAGTTGCTCACCTCCACGTTCATCGACGAGGGCAATGCCACCCTCACGCGCACGGTGAACGTCATGACTGATTTTCCCGCCGGTACGCCGGTGCCCGGGAAGAACTACAATCTTGGTGGCTACCGCATGTATTTGAGTGGCGGCAGCCGCGAAGGTAGTTCAGCCCCGAACACGGTCTCGCTTTACGCCGGGCGGGAAAACCTGACTCCCGCGGGCGAAGCCATTTTTCTCCGCGCCGTCCAGCTTGCGCTCAACGCCGGTGTGCCGCCGCCCACCGATCCCAATGAGCCCATCTCCATCACCCTCCCGCCCGCCGACGTGACCGTGGGGCAGGGGGGCAACGCCACCTTCACCGTGGCGGTGTCCGGGGCCGCGCCCCGCACGATCCGGTGGCAGCGGGATACGGGCGATGGAATGACCTTCGCCGACATTCCGGACGCGGTGACCACCTTTACTGCCTCCAGCATCACCCTCTCAAATGTGTCCCCAGCCGACAACGGCGCGAAAATCCGCGTGGTGGCGGGCAACGGAATCAATGTCGTTGAAAGCGCCCCGGCGACGCTGACCGTCCTCAGCGACACCACGCCGCCCGCGGTCCTGTCGGCGGCGACCTTCAACGGGACCACGATTTTCATCTGCCTGAGCGAGGATGTGGTCGATGCCAACGGCCAATTGAGTGACAACTTCAACTACACGGTGGATGGTGGGGCCATCGGAGTGAACACGGCGACACTGGTCGATCCCCAGACCATCGTTTTGGAGGTGGATGGGGCCGTCGGCGAGTCGTTCACCGTGGACCTGCCCCCCCTGACGGATCGATACAACAATTCGGGCGCTGTGCCGACCGTTGTGGGCGCCAACCTGGGGCTGATCAGCGTGGATGTCGGTTCGGTCAATCCCGCGGGCTCGGCCCGGCCCTGCGGTGGGAAGGTCATCGTGACCGCCGGTGGTTTGGACCTCCAAAATGCCGCGGACCAGTTGCATTTCGTCCACCGGGCCGTGGATGGCGACTTCGACGCCCGCGTCCGTGCGGAATCGCTTGTGGGCGACGGCCGGTTCGAGTCGGTGGCCAAAGTGATCCTGGCCGCGCGCGAGAGCACGGCGGCCGGTTCGGCGGCGGTCAACGTTTTCGTCACGCCGCCCCCTCCGGGGAACAACTGGATTTCCTCCAGCTACCGCGCCACCACCGACGGAGGCACGAACGTCATCTACCCCGGCACGCCCCCAGGTGGTCTGCCGGATGTATGGCTGCGGCTCACGCGTCAGGGCAACACTTTTACCTCGTACTCCAGCGAGGATGGCACAACCTGGACGCAGTTGGGCTCCGCCAATGTGCCGCTGGCCAACTCGCTGCTGGTGGGTTTCGGCGCCAATTCGCATCGCAATACCCGCCGGGTCACCGCCACCTTCAGCAGCTTCAGCGTCCGGCCGCTGATTCTGGAGGTGAGCCTGTTCGACGCCAGGTACGAGGCTGGCACGTTCTCGGCCTCGTTCCAGAGTCAGAACGGCGTGACGCACGAGATTCAGTTCAAGGACCGGTTGGATGATCCGGAATGGACAACCCTGCGACCGGTCCCGGGTGATGGCGGCGTCAAGTCGTTCGCCGACACCACGGGCGGAGCCACACGTTTCTACCGGATCGTCACGCAATAGACCGGCGGCCAGTTATCCCCCGTTCGACACGCGAGCGCGGCAGCCACCCGGCCGCCGCGCTCTGCTGCGTTCTTCACGGCATGCTGGCACCAACCTGATCGAGCCGAAGGGGCCGAAGCGGTGTGACCGGCGCTCGCGGTCAGACGTACCGGGTGCCAGGTCGGTGTTCGGGGCCGTTGGCCCCTGTTCAGGGCGTCGGATCGCAGTTCGGCGCTCCCATTTCGCCCCGGCAACCGCCATCCTGAGCGGGGGCGGGCGAAGTGCGTCTTGCGCTTTGGAAACCGACTCTCTACGGTTCGCGCGCTCTATGGAAAAAGTTGTGATCATCGGCAGCGGTTGCGCCGGACTGACGGCGGCCCTCTATGCCGCGCGGGCCAATCTGGCTCCACTGGTTCTCACCGGCACGATGCCGGGGGGCCTTCTGACGACCACCAGCATCGTCGAGAATTTCCCCGGGTTTCCGGAGGGCATCGACGGCTACGAGTTGATGACGCGCATGCAGAAGCAGGCCGAACGGTTCGGCGCTCGCGTGCGGTTTGGCACCGTCGAGTCCGTGGACCTTGCCCGCCGTCCGTTCACGCTCACCGTGGATGGAGAGCCGGTTGTGACGCAGACGTTGATCATTGCCAGCGGGGCGGGGCATCGGCACCTGGGGCTGGAGAGCGAGGCGTTGCTCGAGAGGAAGGGCGTGACCTACTGCGCCACCTGCGACGGCGCGCTGCCCATGTTCCGCAACCAGCCGTTGGTCGTGGTGGGGGGCGGGGATTCGGCCTGCGAAGAAGCCACCTATCTGACGCGCTTCGCCTCGGTCGTATATCTCGTCCACCGTCGGGACACGCTCCGCGCTTCCAGGATCATGGCCGAACGCACGTTGGCCCATCCGAAGATCAAGCCGGTGTGGGATTCAGTGGTGACCGAGGTGCTGGATGTGAAGCAGGACAAGGTTACGGGCGTGCGACTGAAGAACGTCAAGACCGGCGGTGAAAGCGTGCTGGACTGCGCCGGCGTGTTCGTAGCTATTGGGCACGTGCCCAACACCCAGTTGTTCAAGGGCGTGATCGATATGGACGAGAACGGCTATATCGTCCCCAAGCGCGGTTCGGCGACCAATGTGGAAGGTGTGTTCGTGGCTGGAGATTGCTCCGATCACGTCTATCGCCAGGCCATCACAGCCGCCGGGATGGGCTGCGCGGCGGCGATCGATGCAGAACGGTATCTGGCGGCGCTGAGTCAGTAACCAGCGGCGTCGCAGCCGGTGAACAATGAGGCCGCCGGGTTGTCCGGCGGCCTGGCGTCGTCACATGAGGGAGACGCGCCACTTCACACGGCGATCGTCTTGCCCGGGATCGCGTATGGGTACAATCCGTCGGCGTTCGGCAGCACCTTGGGCTTGGCTTCCCACGTAAACTCGGTCGGCATGAGATCCAGGTTCGAGTTGAGGGCCTGGTCCCACGTGACTTCCTTGCCCGAGTAGGTCGCCATGCGGCCCATGATGGCCGTGAGGGAACTGTAAGCGCCGAATTCTGCCTCGTTGTAGGGCTTGTCGTTGCGAATGGCATCGAAGAGGTCGTCGTGCTCCTGCTGGTAGGGGGCGTTGTCGTCCTCGCGCATTCTCCAGGCGTTTTCGCCGCGAATGGTGTAGCCGCCCACGTTGCACGTGCCCTTCGTGCCGTGGACGTGCTCGGAAACGCTGTTCCAGCAGCCCGGGATCTGCCGGCATTCGCTGAATACGCGGATGCCGTCCTCATACTCGTACTGCACGGCGTGATGATCGAAGATTTCGCCACTGTCCGGCCCTTTTTGAAAGGCGCGCCCGCCCATTCCGATGCACTTGGTGGGATACTTGCGCAGGACCCAGTTGGCCACGTCGAGGTTGTGGATGTGCTGTTCGACGATGTGATCGCCGCACAGCCAGTTGAACATGTACCAATTGCGAACCTGGTACTCCATCTCCGTGGGCGGGCGGCCCATGGCCCGCTCCAGGTCAGCTCGCCGGGCCTTTGGCCCGACCGGGCCGCCGTTCCAATACACCCGCATGGCGAGGATGTTACCCACCGCGCCGTCATGCAGGCGTTTGATGGTCTCGAGATATCCCTTCTGGTGCCGGCGCTGCAGGCCGACACCGACCTTCAGGTTCTTTTGCTTCGCTTCGAGGGCGGCGGCGAGCACGCGGCGCACGCCGGGGCCATCGACGGCCACGGGTTTCTCCATGAACACGTGTTTGCCCTGGCGAACGGCTTCCTCGAAATGAATCGGCCGGAAGCCCGGCGGTGTGGCGATAATCACCACATCGGCCAGCGCGATGGCCTTCTTGTAAGCATCCAAGCCCGCAAACTGCGTCTCGGGCGTGACCTCGACCCGTTCGGGGCGGTTGGAAAACTGCGAGCGGATTTCCTTCAGGCCTCCGTCGATCTGATTCTGGAACGCATCGGCCACGGCCACCAGTTTCACGTCGCCAGCGGTTTTCAACGCCTGCGTGGCGGCGCCGCGTCCTCGTCCGCCGCAACCCACCAGGGCGACCTTGATCAGGTCGCCGGGCGAGGCGGCGTGGGCAAAGCGTTCGACGGGCAGGGCGCTCAACAACGCGCCGCCGGCCACCGCGGTAGAGGTGTGGCGGAGGAAATGACGACGCGTCACGGGAGCCGAGGGTTGGGACTGGGGCGATTGGTTCATGATCGGTTTTGAATTGGTTGCTTTGCTTCGACGGCGGTTTTCTCAGTTTCTATTCAAGCCGGTCACCAGGCTTTCGGATTAGGGCGAGTAGAAACGGGAGACAGTCGTTGTTCAACGAGAAAGTGCCGGTCCTTTCCCTGACGGATCCGGAGCAGCCGCCGGGCGGCCGATGGGCAGACCGACCGCATGCTGTCGTGCCGCGATGGCCCCGGCGGGCGCCCGGACGGCTAGTACTTGATCGCGGCGGCGCTCGCGCCCAGTCCGAGCGCCTTGGTGATCTCCGCCGCCTTGCTCAACATGAAGCCCGCCTCGCTGGCGATGGCGATGAACTGCCAGCCCTCGCGGATTCGGCGTTGCGCTTGCGCGGCGTCCAAAACGTGAATGCCGGCGGCCACACCGTGGCGTTTCGCACTGGCGAGGATGCGGCGCAAGGCGTCGTTAAACTGCGACGCGTCGCTGTCGAAAGCCGGTGCCAGACCCATCGAGGCGTGGAGATCGTTCGGACCCACGAAGACGGCGTCCAAACCCGGCACGCTCAAAATCGAGTCGATGTTCTCGACCGCCTGCACGTGTTCCGCCATCACCACGACGAGGATCTCGTCGTTCGCGCGGGCGTAATAGGTGGCGGCATCGGTGCCGAAGTTCGCGGCGTGAAGCTGCCCGCCGATGCTGCGTTCGCCGAGAGGTCGGTAGCGGGCGGCGCGCACCACGGCCTCGGCCTCGGCGCGGGAGTTGACCAGTGGCACGACAACGCCCCACACACCCACGTCGAGCACGCGCTTGATGTTCTGCACGGTGTTGAGCGGCACGCGCACCAGGGGTACGCAGCCGGAGGCGGCCACGATGGCAAAGCTTTGCGCCGCGGTTTCGATCGTGGTCGGCGTGTGCTCCATCTCGATGGTCAGCCAGTCGAAACCGGTCCGTGCCATGAGTTGCGCCACGAAGGGATCGGGCAGGGTCAGCCAGGTGCCGATGCTGGGTTCACCGCGCTTGAGTTTGCTCCGGACGGGATTCGTTTTCATGTCACTTGAGGCGCGCCCGCAATGCGGGTGATTGCCACACCGCCGGATCGACCACCGCCTGCGGCCGCCGGCCCTGCATCAAATCGATGATGGCCTGCGCCGCCATGGTGCTGACCCTTTCCCCCGTGTCGTAGCCAAAGGAGGCCTGATGCGGAGTGAGGAGGAGGTTGGGCACGGAGCGCAGGGGATGGTCCGCCGGCAGCGGTTCGACGACGAAGGCATCCACGGCCGCGCCGGCGATCCAGCCCTCGGTCAGCGCGCGGGCAAGGGCGGCCTCATCCACGATGGCGCCGCGGGCAGTGTTGATGAGATAGGCGCTGCGCTTCATCTGCCGTAGCCGGGCTTCGCCCATCAATCCTCGCGTTTGGGGGGTCAGGGCGGCGTGCACCGTGACGAAGTCGCTCTCCGCCAGAAGTTCGTCGAGGCCGGTGAACCGGATGCCGCCCTTTTCCGCTTCGGTGCTCGGTAGGATGTCGAAGCCAAGCAGCCGCATGCCGAAGCCGCCGGCCCGGCGCGCCACGGCCCGGCCGATCCGTCCGCAGCCGACGATGCCCAGCGTCTTGCCCGACACGTCGTGGCCCCACAGCGATTTCCACTCGCCCCGGCGCATGGAGGCGTAGCCTTCGTGCACGCGCCTGGCCACGGCCAGCAGCAGGGCGAACGCGTAGTCGGCCACCGCATCATCCAGCAGGCCGGGCGTGTAGGCCACCACGATGCCGTGCCGGGTCGCCGCCGGCACGTCAATGGCGTCATAACCGACGCCCCAGCGGGAGATGAGTTTGAGGCTGGCTGCCGCCGGCGAGCCGAGCACTTCGGCGGTGAATTGGTCCATGCTGGCGAAGACCGCATCCACGCCCGGCAGGAGCTTGAGCAGTTCCTCCGCGGGCAGGGGGCCGTAGCGCGGCGGGATGACGAGTTCCACGCCGTTCCGCCGCAGGAGTTCGGTCGCCGCCTTGCCCGCCACGTCCAGCGTGCGCGCGGTGATCAGGACTTTCCAGGACATGGGCGCGGAGTCTAACGGTCAGCCCCCCGCCTGCAAGTCCGGGGTCGGTGCGGAAGACCGCGAACCGCGAAGGCACCCGGACGCGAAGCAGAAAGTGGAAGCGTCACGCCGGGAGGGAATGGTCCTCGCGGCCGGAAACCCAAGGTACGAGCCAGGCGGGATCACTCGCCTTGCTGGCCGTCGAGTCTCCGCGCCCTCGGGGTGGGACCCAGCCTCGCCGCTCGGATCAGAGTTTCAATCGTTCGACGAACTGGAGCACGGTGGGATTGGTGAAACCCAGGACAAGCTGGGGCCACACTCCGAGGACGAACATCAGGGCGATGGGCCCAAGCACGACCAGACGCTCCCGCAGGCTCAGATCGCGAAAGCCGGTCCACTGCTCGTCCATCGGCCCGCTCCAGACCCGTTGCAGAATGTTCAGGAGAAAGATCGCCGTGGTCAGCAGGCCGAGCACGGACAGCGCCGCCGCCCAGCCGGCAAGCGCGAAGACGCCCTTGAAAATCAGAAACTCGCCGATGAACCCGTTCAGGCCCGGTAATCCAAGCGATGCAAACAACGCGATGCCCATGAGCCCGGCGAAGACTGGCGCGACCTTGCGCAGGCCGCCGAAATCATCGAGCCCACGACGCCCTGCTCGCTGCTCAATCAGTCCGACGAAGTAGAACAACGCGGAGGCCGTGATGCCGTGGTTGAACATCTGGACGATCACGCCATTCAGCGCCGCAGCTTTCTCCGTGGTCCACTTCGGATCGCTCCCGGTGAAGCTCGCGACCGCGAAGACGCCGAGCAGGCAGTAACCGAGATGGTTGATCGAGGAATAGGCCACGATGCGTTTGAGGTCCTTCTGCATCATCGCCGCCCAAGCGCTGAAGACAATCGTCGCCACCGCCAGCCAGAGCAACGGCGTGAGCATGATCTGCATCTCGTTCGGGAAGATCGGGAGCAGGATGCGCAGGAAACCGTACACGCCCAGCTTCGACATGACGCCGGTGAGCACCATCGACACGCCGGTCGGCGCCTCGGCATACGTCGCAGGCAGCCACGTGTGGAAGGGCCACACCGGCACCTTCACCGCGAAGCCGAGGAACGCGCCAAAGAATATCACCAGCGCCAGCGCGCGCGGCGAAAGATCATACCAGCCGGCGATGCGCACGTTGAACAGCGACGCCAGTTCGCCGGAACGGCCGCTCTCCGCCAGCTTGATGAAGTCGAAGCTGCCCGTGACCAGGTACACCGCCAGCATCGAGAGCAGCAGCGCGACGCTGCCGACCATCGTGTAGAGGAAAAACTGGTTTGCCGCCGCCGATCGCCGGGAACCGCCCCAGAGCTTGATCAGGAAGTAGGCCGGCACCAGCGTCAATTCGTAGAAGAGAAACCAATGAATGAAGTTCAGCGCCGTGAACGCGCCGAACAACCCGGCTTGCAGGAAGAGCAGGAGCGAGACGAAGGCGGGCGAACCCGCGTCACCGCTGGCAGCGGATGTGAGCCCGCTCTGATCTTCGGAACCGGAATGAGCCGACTCACGTCGGCCGCCACCAGGGGCGAGAAGTCCAAACGGAACGATGAGCGCCGTCAGCAGCACCATCAACAATCCCAAACCGTCGATGCCGAGGAAATACTCGACGCCGACCGACGGTATCCAGACATGGCGCTCGACGAACTGAAGGGCTCCCGAGGCCGCATCAAACCGCCACCACAGCAGGCTCGCTCCTCCGAGCGCCAGCGCATTAAAAAACAAGCCGAGCGCCCGGGCGAGCGAGCGCTGCCTGGAATCCAGCCCGGCCACGACCGCCGCGCCGACCAGCGGCGTGAGCGTGAGCAGGGTGAGAAGCGGCAGGCCGTTCATTTGCACCCCCAGATGAAAACGAGCGCCAGGATCGCCAGACTCAGGGCGATGACCCGCAGGTAGCGTTGCACACGGCCGCTCTGCCAGAACGAAAGCAGCCGCGCGCCGCTTCGCAACCCGGCGCAGCCCCGGTCAAAACCCAGGTTCACGACAAAGTCGTCAATCAGCCGGCTGGCCCATGAGACGGCCAGCGCCAGCAGCCCAATCGCGCGCACGGTGCCGTCCCACACTACGTCATCCAGCCAGCGCGAAGCGCGAGCGCAGGCGGCGTTCCAGGCGATGACGGACATGGCGTAGAGCTCGTCGATGTAGAACTTCCCGCGCAACGTGGCGAACGCGTCGGGCTGAAGTTTCTCGAGCGGGTCGGGTTCGTCCGCGGTGTGGGGTCCGCGTTTGGAGTAGAAATCCCAGCCCAGCCAGAGGCCGCCCACGGCCATCGCGGCGGACAGCAGCATGATCAGAACGGTCCCGAGTTCAATTGACGGCGTGAAGTGGACGACGTGCCCCTCGAGGTAGCTGTGGAACCACGGCCAGACGGGCGTGCCGAAGCAGCTCAAGAGAATCGTGCATGCGGCAAGGATGCCGAGTGGGATGGTCATCACGGGCGGCGATTCATGCGGTTCTGTAGCAGCCGACGTGAGTCGGCTCTGATCTTCATGGTGTCCGTGGGAATGAGAATGAGCGGACTCGCGTCCGCTGCTACGTGGCGCAAAGAACACGTACCACATCTGCCGCGTCATGTAGAACGCCGTGAGGAATGCGCCGCACAGGCCAATCAGGAACGGCCACTTGCTCGGCTCCCACAGCCACGCGGCGTGCAGGATTTCGTCCTTGCTCCAGAAGCCGCAGAACAGCAGTGGAAACCCCGCGAGCGCCAGCATGCCGATCGCATACGTCGCGAAGGTCACCGGCATCAGTTTGCGCAAGCCGCCCATGCGCCGGATGTCCTGCTCCTCGTGGCAGCCGTGAATCACCGAGCCGGAGCCGAGGAAGAGCAGCGCCTTGAAAAACGCGTGGGTAAGCAGATGGAAAATGCCCACGGCCACGCCACCCGTGCCAAGGCCGAGGAACATGAAGCCGAGCTGCGACACCGTCGAGTAGGCGAGGATGCGCTTGATGTCCGTTTGCGCCACGGCGATGAGCGCCGCGAACAGCGCGGTGATGGCGCCAATCCAGGTGACGACCTGGAGCGCCGGTGTGGCCGGCGGCAATTGATGCGCGGAATGTTCGGCGGCGGCTTTGGCTCCGCCCGACCTCGACTCGGCGTTGAGTGCGACTTCCGTGAACTTCGGCTGAGCGGCTGCCGGCTTTTCAGCAGGGCGCGCAGCAGCAACCTGGGCGGGCGGTGAAGAGTGGGCGCGTGACTCCGGCGTGGCGGACATCAGCGGATAGACGCGCGCAACGAGGAACACGCCCGCCGCCACCATCGTCGCGGCGTGGATGAGCGCGCTGACGGGCGTGGGGCCTTCCATCGCGTCCGGCAACCAAACGTGCAGCGGCACCTGGCCGGACTTGCCGATGGCGCCGCAGAAGATCAGCAGCCCGATCGCCGTGCTCACGCCCATGCCGATCCAGGTCGATTGCGCGACGAGCTTGGCCAGCGCGGTCTGCTCCATGCAGCCGGCGCCGTTGTCGTAGAAGAGCAGCGTGCCCGTCTCCGCGCTGAGCCAGAGAATGCCAAGGAAGAAAAACACGTCGCCGATGCGGGTGGTGATGAAGGCCTTCTTCGCCGCCGCCGCCGCGCTCGGTTTTTGGAACCAGAATCCGATGAGCAGATAGCTCGCGAGGCCCACCAGTTCCCAGCACATGAAGAGCAGGAGCAGATTGTTCGCGATGACGAGGCCGAGCATCGCCGCCGCGAAGAGGGAGAGGAAGGTGAAGAAGCGCGTGAAATTGTCGTCGTGCGCCATGTAGCCGACGCTGAAGACGAAAATCAGCGTGCCGACGAGCGTGATCATCACGAGCATTGCCGCCGTGAGCGGGTCGAGCACCCAGCCGAGTCTGAAGGTCGTTTCGCCGAGCACGAACCAGTCGAAATTGTGCGTGAACCGCACGGTCGGGTCCGCGAGCGTCTTCACGAATCCCGCGCAGGACAGGAAGAACGCGAGCACCATCGACCCGATGGCGAGCGAGGCGGACGCCGTGCGCGAGGAACGTTTCATCAACGCGCTCAGTCCCGCCGCCAGCAACGGTAACGCGGGGATCAGCCAAAGGTTGGCGACAGTCCAGTCCATGCCGGAAAGGTGGTGGCTTTGTAAGCCGCGTCCCGCTGCCTAGCAAGCAGTGAATCGTGCGGCCTTGGCGTCGGCAGCCTCGTCGGCTCCTGCTCTCGCGGAACGGAACTCTTGTTCAGGCCGACCCAACGTGCCCAGGGAGATTCGCATTGCGCCACCTTTGGTGTTCGATAGAGTGCCCCCGGTCACCAGTCCCCGAGGGACGTTTCTTGTGCAGGGGATCGTATGAAATCCGAAGGTACGAAGAAGACCGCCCGCAAGTCTGCGTCAGCAAAGAAAACCGCCAAAGCCCGCCCGGCCAGGCGCGACGCGCCGAAGTCCTCCGCCAAGGGGGCCGGCAACCGGCCGGTGTCCCGTGCGGCCGGGGGCCGTCCCAAGAAGGCCGAACCTGCGGTGCGACGGCCATCGCCGGCCGCGCGGGCCAAAGCTTCGGCGCCCCGGCCTCGGCTGGCGATTCCGCCGTTGCTTCTGGAGGGAGATGAACCTCCCCCGCCGCCCGTCAGCGGGCCCGGGCACCGTTACGCGCTGTTCCCCACCCTGACCGCCCGCGGGGCCGGAGAGTCGGCCGAGGTTGCCGAGCTGCCTGAATCCTACGGCACCGAACGTTTGTTTCTGACCGCCCGCGATCCGCACTGGCTTTACGCGCACTGGGACCTGACGCGCGAGCAGCAGCGCGAATACAACAGGCGTTCCGTCGATCGACACCTGGTGCTGCGGGTGTTTCGCAACGGGGTGGAGGGCGAGCCGTTTCGCGAGATTCACCTCCAGCCCGAGTCGAGAAGCTGGTTCGCGCACGTGGGACTGGGCGGAACGAAATATGTCGCCCAACTGGGGTACTATGCCGCCCCGGATCAATGGGTGGCCATCGCCACCTCGGGCGCGACGCTGACGCCGCCCGACAGCCTCTCCGAGGATGTGTCGGTCTGGTTCGAGACGATGCCGTCGGAAGTGCAGCACGAGCACTTGCTCGAGATCGTCAAGTCCGCGGTGAGCGAGCATTTGCCGTTAATGGAGGCGTTGGCGCAACTGCGAGCGTCGGGTTTTGAGGGATTGCCCGCTTCCCTGGAGCGCGTGACGCCTTCGACCTGGACGCCGGCCCAGGAAAAGGCGCTGGCTTCGGTTATTACGATGGACGCGGTGCGGCGG
>DATLZF010000508.1:0-2835 GCA_035574135.1 Candidatus Methylomirabilota bacterium | reverse complement strand
CGAGGTGGATTCGTTGGTTGTCACCGGCTTGGTGGACCGGGTTGCCCCGGTTTACCCCGTGGCGCAGTACAGTCATCGGGACGGCGACGCCATCAGCAGCGGCTACGTGTATCGGGGCCAGCTCCTGCCGGAACTGCGGGGGCAATATGTCTTCGCCGACATCACTACCGCGCGACTGTTTCGAGCCGACCTGGCCGCGTTGCTGGCCGCCGACGATGGCAACCGCGCCACCACCGCCCCTGTGGCCGAGCTGACGGTGCTGCACGATGCGCCCGACGACACGCCGGACCGCGGCGCCGTGCCGCGGCGCCTGTTCGACATCGTGGCCGAGGAATACGCCCGCCGCGGGGGCGACGCGCCCGGAGTCGCTGTGTTGCCCGGTTCGGCCGCCGTCACGGCGGGCAACGATCCAGAGGGCGTCCCCTACGGCCGGGGCCGGGCGGACATTCGCCTGGCAATGAGTGGCGAGGGGGAACTGTTCGTGTTGAGCAAAAGTGACGGGATGATCCGGTGGTTGACATCGGCCACCGCGCCACGGGTGCGGTCCATTGAGCGGAGGGATGCCGCCGTGCGGATCGAGTGGGATTCGGTGCCCGGGCGTCGATACCGGGTCGAGTTCAAGTCTCACCTGGCCGAGGCTGTGTGGACACCGTTGGGAAACGAGCTGACGGCGGCGGAGTTGGTGACGGCAACGGAGGACACCTTCGCGAGCGAGGCGCGGTTCTACCGGGTGCTGTTGCTGCCGTGATGCCCGCGCTGGTCACCGCCCGGATTTGGCCGGCGGGTTGGCGATATTGAGAGCCGGGCGCGGCGGCGATTTCATGCCCTCGCCCAAGAAGAACCCGGGATGCGGCGGTTGGTTGTAGCCGGCATTTTGCCAGGCGACGCTCAACCGGTACTGTGGGTCGTGCATCAGAGTGACCAGTCGATGCGAAGTGGGGACGGTTGTTGTGTAGAGATGAAGTTCCCGGTTGTCCGGAGTGCGCCAGAGGACCTCCTCGCGCCAGTCGCCGATCAGGTCGGCACTCAGGCAGGGCGTGGCTTTGCTGCCGTTGTTCCACGTGCATTCGCCGGCCGTCAGTAAGGTCTCCAGTTCGGCCTTTGCCCAGTTCCATTTGCTGATGCGGTTGCGGTCCAGCAGTTCGCGGAGCAGGTCGCCGTCCCACCACAGGGCGAAATTGGCCGTGCGAGGGGCGGCTCCAAGGCGCTCCCCGCGGGCCGTGCGCAGGCCGGCCGGGCCGCTCCACATTTCGGCGCCGCGGTGGCGCGGGTCGATGTCCGCCGCCAATCCCCGCCCCACGTCGATACCGGGGCCGTGGCTCCAGATGATTTCGCCCGTGCGCGCATCGAACAAGGCAGTGCCCGGCGTGCCGAAGCGCCGCGTGGCTTCCTCGTTTTCATGGACGCCGAAAACCTCCAAGCCGGGCCGCTCGGGATCGAAGTCACTCACGTGCAGCGCGTCGCCGTGGCGCAGGCCGGTGGTGAACAGGCCTTGTCCGTCGTCGTCCACCACCATCGCGTGGTAAACGATTTCGTCCCGGCCATCGCCGTCCACGTCGGCCACGCTCAATTGATGCCCCCCCTGGCCGGAATAGGGATTCTCCTTGTCCTTTGAATCGAAAACCCAACGCTGCGTCAGCCGCCGCTCTCGCCAGTCCCAGGCCGCCAGCACGCTCCGTCCGTAATAGCCGCGGCACATGACGACGCTGGGCCGTCGGCCATCGAGATAGGCGACGCAGGCGAGGAATCGATCTGCCCGGTTGCCCACGGCGTCGTTGCCGCCGTTGCCTCCCACGCCTCCCCAGCCGCTCAGATCACCGCGGGGGGGAACGTAGTTGGTCGTCGCCAGCATTCCGCCGGTGCGTCCGTCGAAGACGGTGAAATATTCCGGCCCGGCGAGGACGCGACCGAACGTACGCGAAGCGGCGTTGGTGTCGCGCCAGTCGGCAGTGGCGTCGCCCAGCGTCCGACCTCGACCATCGACGGTGCCATCGGCGGTCTTGCAGGCGATCTCTGCCCCGCCATCGCCGTCGAGGTCGTACACAATGAACGGCGTGTAGTGCGCGCCTTCGCGGATGTTGCGGCCGAGGTTGATCGTCCAGAGCAGGGTGCCGTCAAACCGATACCCCTGCAGCAGCGTCTGGCCGGTCAGACCCGTCACGGCGGGATCGCGCGGCCGTTGCTCGGCCTTCAACACCAGGTCGAACTCACCGTCGCCGTCCAGGTCGCCGACGGCTCCGTCGTTGGCCGTATAACCGGCGGGCAACTTAAGGGGCAGCGTCAGGTAGGGGCGGGTTGCCGCTTCGACCGGAAGAAGAAAGGGCCGGCTCGGTTGCCCTTCCCTCCCCTGCTCGATGGCGCGGACGAAATAACGGCGCGGTTGCCCGGGCGCCGGGTCTGCGTCCACCCAGCAGGTAGCCCCGGTGAGGGGCTCCGGATTGAGCCGCTGGGGCGGACTTCCACCAATGCCGCGGTAAAGATTAAACGCGGTGCCGTCGGGGTCGGATCCGAGCAGACGCCAACTGACAAAGACCGATCCATCGCTTCGCGGCACGGCCACCACACCCCGGCCGAGAGCCTCCATCTGCCGGGCCGAGCTGGCTCCGCCGGCTGTCGCAACCAGGAGTAGCAACAACGTCCCCAGGCGCATTATGGAAAGCGCGCCTCCTTCACTCCACCGAATCGCGGGCGCTGCTTCGAGTCCGCCGAGTGCGGTTGGCGCCCGAGCGCCTCGGCGACTTGTTTGCCGGCTCCGGCGAACTCGCCCGTGGGCGAAGACCAGGCGTCTTCCGCCAGTTCATCAGTATCGCTCTTCTGCATCGCCGGCTATCGTGG
>DATLZF010000507.1:0-11926 GCA_035574135.1 Candidatus Methylomirabilota bacterium | reverse complement strand
GCCAACCCATCATGCGCCCGACCTCCCGCTGCGTGATGCCATGCAGGTACACCAGCCGCAACAACAGGAGCTCCTCGGGTGAGCACCTGCCAAAGGCTTCCTGAAGACAGTCCCGCAGCAGTTCGACGAGGGCGGTATCAGGGTTCGCATCACAGGGCCCGGGCAACAAATCGAACGGGTCCTCACCACTTCGTTCGTTGTGGCTCGGTGTCAGGTCCTTCTGAAAAGCCTGCCGCCGCTTGAAGTCGATCAACCGGTTGGTCGCCACCGTCAGCAACCAGCCTTGGAGGCTGCACCGACCGCTGAACTTTTCCAAGAGGCTGGGGCGGTCCTCGTTACCGATCACGCAGTCGGACCAAAGATTGGCCACCAAGTCTTCGGCTTCGCTGGGCGTGGCACCCCGCGCCACCAAAGTATGGTGGAGCACCTCGTTATAAAGGCCTTTGATCTCCGCCAAGGCCTCCGTCTCCCCACTCAGGTACTGCTGGACCAGTTGCCAGTCGCGGTCTTTGGAGGATACAGCGGCCATTTGCCCATGATGGTTTGGTCTGACAGGCGCCGGCGCAATCATAAAAGTAATCCTCTGCTATTGGGTCCTTCCGGGACCGTGCGATCATCAACCTAGAATACGGATTGCCGCACAGAATCTTTCAAAATTCGCGTCTCCAGCCTGAGCCCCAAAGCTGCCGGCGCGGGAGATCGCGGGCGGCGGAACTCGTCTTGAAGGTGCCTGGCGCCTTGCGTCCCAGGTTTTCGTTACAGATCACGCGCTCCGCGAGCTTCCCCGGCTGCCGCATGGCTCCGCCTACTCGAAAGACGGGGGCGGGCCGGGTAAAACGATACCGCGGTGTCCAACCTCAACCGGGCTGCCTCTATCACGAAGAAAGTCCCCAGCGCTGGGCAAGGCCGCACACTGGCGCTCACTTTGGCTGATTCGTTTTGACCGTGCCGCGCCCGCTGCCTAGCTTGCTCACGTGGCGGCACCAGCGGCGAAAGTGTTAACGGACAACGAGCCCCAGGACTACTGGCGGGTCCCTCTGCCCGCATCGTATTTGAACTGGATCGGTGCGCGAATCATCGGATTCGTCGGCACCCTGCGCACGCTCGGAGCATTTGCCCTCATCGCCAGTGGCGTCCTGCTGTCCAAGCGCCGCATCGCCCGCAGTGTCGTGCGGCCGTTGATACACCGCGAGTTGGTGCGGTCCGGCCTGCAATTGCTGCCCATGACGCTCTTCGTCGCCGTGGCCTTGGGGCTGGTGGTGATCGGGCAGACGGTGTCGCTCCTCACCCGGGTCGGAGCGCACGAACTGCTCGGCACGGTGATGGTGACCGCTGTGGTGCGGGAACTGGGCCCGTTGATTACGGCGCTCATTGTCCTTTCCCGTGCCGGCACGGCCCATGTGATCGAACTGGGCACAGCCCGGGCGATGGGCGAAATCGAGGCCCTCGAGGCCATCAACATCGATCCCATGCATTATCTCGTGGTCCCCCGGCTGATGGGCATGGCGGTGGGCAGCTTCGTGCTCACGATCTACTTGATTCTCGGCGCTCTGCTGAGCGGCTACGCGTGGGCGTTCGTGCAGGAAGTGCCGCTGCTGCCGGGCGAGTACTTCCGGCAACTGGCTTCGGCCCTGCGCGGGCTCGACTTCGTGTTGCTCGCCGCCAAGACCGCCGTGTTTGGTGGGGTCATTGCGCTGGTGACATGCTGCCACGGCCTCTCCCAGCCGCTGCGGTTCCACGACGTGTCGCGGGTGACCATCCGCGCCGTGGCCCACAGCATCGTGGCGTGCGTGCTCATCGACGCCTTGTTCATCGTGGTTTACCTGGTGGCGTGAGCAACCGTGTGTCCACTCCGGCGGCGCCCGCAACCTGCGCCATTGAAATGATCGACGTCTCGGTGACGCGGCTGCACCAACCTGGCGTCGTGGTCGTCGATGGCGTGAACTGGTCGGTGCGGCCGGGCGATTACTGGGTGGTCGGCGGCCGCCATCACTCGGGCAAGAGCGATCTCATGATGACGGGCGCTGCTCTCGTGCCGCCGCATCGGGGCGTCTGCCGGGTGTTCGGCCAGGTCCCCGACGCCACCCCGGCGCTCGGCCAAGCGCGCCGCCACCTGGGATTCGTCTTCGACGGCGGCCAGTTGTTGAACCACCTGACGGTGAAGGAAAACATCGCCCTGCCTCTCTGCTATCATCGGGACTGCCCCCCGGAGGCGGTCGCCGGGGAAGTGGACGCGTTGCTCGAATTGACCGAACTCCAGGCAGTGGCCGACCTGCGCCCGGCCGCCGTGGGACGGAACTGGCGTCAGCGGGCGGGCCTCGCCCGGGCGCTGGCGGCGCGACCCGACGTGCTCTTGCTGGACAGCCCGTTGAGCGGTTTGGATCCGGCGGATCTTGAATGGTGGCTCGATCTGCTGGACGCGCTATCGGCCGGGCACGCCTGGATGGAGCACCGCCCGTTGACGCTGGTCGCCAGCGCGGATCATCTCCGGCCCTGGCTCGGGCGAGCGCGGCAGTTTGCGCTGATCAAGGACGGGCGCTGGGTGGCGGGAGCGGACGGCGCCCGCGCCGCGTTGGAACACGACCCCCTCTGGCGCGAACTGACGGCGACCGGTGTGCGTACCACCTCGCCCTGACGTCATGCCCTTGCAGGATCTCACTCCGCAATTGCGCACGCGCCTGAGCCGATTGGAGCGGTTGGTCGGCTGGTTCGTGGCAGTGGCCACGTTCGGGTTCCTGGCCGCGCTGGCCTACTACGTTTACGTCGTGGCGGAACGGCGCGGCACCTTTCTGCGCAAACTGCCTTACTTCACCTTCGTGGAAAACGCCGCCGGCCTGCGCGTCGGCGACAAGGTCAAGCTCATGGGCTTTGAGGCGGGCGAAATCACCCGCATCGAACCGCAGCCGCCCGACGATCCCTTCTACAATGTCTTCGTCGCCTTTGTCATCCGGGAGCCCTACGAAGGCTACCTGTGGACCGATTCGCGCGCCAAGGTGACCTCGGGGGATCTGCTCGGTGGGCGCGTCATCGAGGTCAGCAAGGGCACCAACGGCATCCCCACGTATGTCTTCCACGAATTGCGCGAGGTCGCGCTGACCGAAGCGGCGGGGTGGAGCGATCTCAAACGGTTTACCTTCGGGCAGGAGGTTTACGCCGACACCAATCTCGTCATCGCTCCCGGCCTGCCCGTGACCGGGGAGCGGTTGGCTCGACTGCGCCAGCTCGGATCCAACACCGTGCTGTTGGTGGACCGGGCCAGGCCGCCGGGCCGCGAACCCACCGGCTTGTGGGACGATCAACACGGGCGCTACCGGCCGCCGGGACAGCCCAACGCCGGCTACTTCCTCCTGCCGAGCGAATCGCCCGCATTGGCCCAGCGCCTCGACCGCGTGGCCGGCACCGTCGAGGCCGCCGTGCCCGGCGTGCTGGCGCTGACCAATCAGATTCACCGCGTGCTGACCAACACCGACGCCCTGATGACGCAAGCCGGCGGCTTGCTCGCCCAGGCTCGGCCCGCGGTCAGCAACGTCACTCAGATCACCGCCCTGTTGAATCAGCCCCGCGGCGCGCTGGGCGAATGGCTCCTGCCCACCAACCTCAACGCCGGCATCGAGCGCGCGCTCAATGCGACCGAGGCGACCCTCGTCGCCGCCCGGACAAACGTCGCCCTCGTCTCCAGCAACCTCCTTGTCAGCCTCGAAAACCTCGCCAACCTCACCAGCAATCTCAACGCGCAGGTGCAGGACAATGGACTCATCCTCACCGAGCTTTCCGATCTGGTGCGCAACACGGACGCGCTGGTTCAAGGACTCAAACGCCACTGGCTCTTGAAGGGCGCTTTCACCGGCGCCAGCAACACGCCGATCGAGAGCATCATCAAGCCGATGCGGGGAGGAGGAGGGCCATGAGCGGCCGCGTCCTGATGTTGGTGTTGGCGGGGGGCGTGCTCGTCGGATGTTCCTCGGCACCGCCGCCCGCTCCGCCCCCACCCGCGCTGGCGGAAGCCGAGCGATGGGCCGTGGCCGGCGCCCGCATGAGCGCGGCGGAAAACTGGGCCGCCGCCGCTCGGGCCTGGCGCCAGGCGGCCGACCGTTTCGCATCGTTGCGCGATGACGTCCGGGAAGCCGTCGCGCTGCACAACCTGGCCGGCGCCGAAAGGGAGTTGGGTCGCTTCCGTGAGGCGCGCGAACCTCTGGAGCGCGCGGCTTCGTTGAATGCGCGGGCCGGCCGCACCAACGACTGGTGGCGCAACCAGGTCGCCCTCCTGCAGGTGCGTCACGGTCTCGGTCCCGATGCCGCCCTCGACGCGCACCTGGCCGAGGTGGCGGATCGCGCGCCCGCGATCGCTGATCCGCAAGTGCGGGCACTGTTTCAAAACGAAGCCGGCTTGTGGCGGCTGCAACGCGGCGAGTTGGATCGGGCGGCGGCGTGTTTTGAGGAGGCGGCGGTTTTGTTTTTCCGCGCCGGTGATCGCTCGGGTACGGCCGTGGTGATGGCCAACCGGGCGCTTCTGGACGAGGCCCGCGGGCGCCCGCGGGAAGCGGCCGAACGCTGGCGGACAGCGCTGGCCGCCTTCGAGGCGTTGCGCGATCCGGCCGGCATTGCGGACGCGCTGTTGGGGCTGGGTCGGAGCCTGACTGCGGCCGGAGAGGATTTGGGGCGAGCCGAGGAGGCGCTGCGCGAGGCGGTGCGCAACTACCGCACCCTCGGTCGCCCGGCAGCGGCTCAACGCGCGCTTGAGCAACTGCGCCTGTGCCTTCGCACGCGGGGACGGACGGAGGAAGCCGGGCGGCTTGAATCCGAAACACCCGCGCCTTCCGGGCGGGAGTGAATGCGAAGCAGGTCCGCGGTTCGCCGACAAGTCCACGTTGGTGCATTAGCGTGGTGCCGTGACACTCGAGATTGGGCTGCTGCTGGTCCTGATCGTCATGGCGATCGCCGTCTTCAGTTTCGAATGGATTCCGGCAGATGTAGCCGCGCTGGGGCTTCTGTTGACCTTGGTGCTCACCGGGTTGCTGCCACCGGTCAGGGCTTTCGCGGGGTTTGGCAGCGAAACGGTCGTCTTGATCATCGGCTTGCTCATCATGACGGCGGCGCTGTTGAAAGTCGGCGTGGTGGACCTGGTGGGACGCTTCGTCCTTCATTGGGTCGGCGCGCGAGTGAACCTCCTGCTGCTGGCGATCATGGTTTCGGTCGCGACTTTGAGTGCGTTCATCAGCAACACCGCCGCCGCGGCGTTCTTCGTGCCGGTGGTCGTTGGCATCGCCCCCCGCGCGGGCGTGTCCGAATCGCGGCTGCAGATGCCGGTGGCCTTCGCCGCCATCCTCTCCAGCTCGGTCTCGTTGATCAGCACTTCGACCAACCTGGTGGTGAGTGGCTTGATGACAAACGCCGGCCTGCCGCCGATGGGAATGTTCGAGCTGGCCCCCGTGGGCATCCCGCTGGCCGTCGTCGGTCTGGCCTACATGTTCTTCGTCGGACGGCACTGGATTCCCCACCGGCCGGCGCCGGCCGGTTTACTCGAGGAGTTCGGCATCCGCTCCTACCTGACGGAGGTGCTGATTCTGCCGAACTCCCGACTGGTGGGAAAGGCGCTGTCCGAATCCGGGCCGGGCACCGATCTCGATCTCAACGTGCTGCGAATCGTGCGCAACAAGGATCAGCATCTGTCGCCACGGGCCACCATGACTCTCGAAGCGGGCGATGTGTTGCTGGTGGAGGGGCCGCGCGAGGACATTCTGAAGGTGAAGGACACAGCCGGCATCGAGATCAAACCCGACCTGCGTCTGTCTGATCCGGGGCTGCGAAGCGAGGCCACGCCTCGCAAGCCGCGCCAAGACCCATCGTGCGCACCGGCGCGGGAGAACAGTTTCGACAGAAATCCACGGGGTCCTCTGCAACTTTGTCGAAAGTCCCCGGGTCCTGGAAAAGGCCGGAGTCAATGCCCGGCCGCAAAACCGCACTCAAACAAGTCATCGATATGAAAAAGCTCCTGTATCCCACCTGTGCCTTTGCCGTCGTCGCCGGCCTGCTCGGCGCTTCCTCGCTGGCCGCGGAATCCCCCGCTGGCGTGGTGAATTTCGGCAAGTTCACCAAACCCACCAACGGCGAACTCGTGGAGATCAATCTGAACGGCGCCACCATCGCGATGGCGACCCAACTGGTCGGCAAAGGCCGGCCGGAACTCGCCGAGGCCCTGAGCGGGCTTCACTCGCTTCGCGTGAACGTCATCGGCCTGGATGATCAGAACCGCGAGGAGATCGTCGCCCGGGTCCAGACCGTGCGCGGGGAGTTGGAAGGCGCCGGCTGGCAGAAGATCGTCAGCGTGCAGGAGAAGAGGGAGGATGTGGGCATCTTCCTCAAGGCCCGCGGCAAGGAGGCCATCGAAGGCTTGGTGGTCACCGTGCTCGACGGCCACAAGGAAGCCGTCCTCATCAACGTCGCGGGTGACCTCCGGATCGACAAGCTCGCGGCCGTGGCGGAGAAGTTCAATCTGGGCGCGCTCAAGCAGGCCGTCGAGGCGCTGGTGAAGCAGGCGCCGGGGGCGCCGCCGAAGGAATAAAGAACCCCGGGACGGCGGGCGTTTCGCGCTTCGCCCGGGTGGACCTGTCTGCTAAAGGTGCGTCCATGCAAGCCCGTTGCCTGGCGACTCTGTCGCTCATTCTCGTCGCATCCATGGTCCTCGCGGGGAATCGCCCCGTCGGTCGCAGCTTCGTCACGCGCTCGGAGGTGCTCGCGCGCCACGGCATGGCCTGCACCAGCCAGCCGTTGGCCACGCAGGCGGCGCTGGACATCCTGAAAGCCGGTGGCTCGGCCGTGGACGCCGCCATTGCGGCCAACGCGCTGCTGGGGGTGGTCGAACCGATGAGTTGCGGCATCGGCGGGGACTTGTTCGCCATCGTGTGGGACGCGGCGTCGGGGCGGCTCCACGGATTAAACGCCAGCGGCCGTTCGCCGCGTTCGCTCACCCTGGCGATGCTCCGGACGAACATGGCCGACGGCAAGCCCATCGAGAAAATTCCCGAGCGCGGCCCGTTGAGCGTGAGCGTGCCGGGTTGCGTGGACGGCTGGTTCGAGTTGCACCGGAAGTTCGGGCGGTTGCCCATGCGGGAAGTGCTCGCGCCGGCCATTCGTTATGCGCGGGAGGGCTTTCCGGTCTCCGAAGTCATCGCCAACGACTGGGCAAGCAGCGCGGCGCACGTCACCAACCAGCCCGGCTTCGGCGCCGTGTACCTGCCCGGCGGGCGCGCGCCGTTGAAGGGCGAGGTGTTCCGAAACCCGGCACTGGCCGCGACCCTGGAACGGCTGACCGCGGGGCGGGCGGGATTTTACGAGGGCGACACGGCGCGGATCATCGAGTCATTCCTGAAGACGCATGGAGGTTTTCTCACGTCCGGTGATCTCGCGGCCCACCGGTCCGAGTGGGTGGAACCGGTGTCGGCCAACTATCGCGGTTACGACGTGTGGGAGCTGCCGCCCAACACGCAGGGCATCGCGGCCCTGCAGATGCTGAACATTCTCGAAGGGTTCGATTTGAAGCGATACGGCTTCGGCAGCGTCGAGCACGCCCACCTGTTCCTCGAGGCCAAAAAGCTGGCGTTTGAGGACCGCGCGCGCTACTACGCCGACCCGGCCTTTGCGAAAATTCCCATCCGGGAACTCATCTCGAAGCGTTACGCGGCGGAACGGCGGAAATTGATCGATCCGGATCGCGCCGCCAAGAGCTTCGACTTCGGCGATCCCCTGCTGAACCACGGCGACACGGTTTATCTCACGACCGCGGACGGGCAGGGCAACATGGTGTCGCTGATTCAAAGCGTGTACCTGGGCTTCGGCTCGGGCGTGTGCCCCGACGGCTTGGGCTTCGCACTGCAGAACCGCGGGGCGCTGTTCAACCTCAAGGACGGCACCTTCAACACCTACGCCCCGGGCAAGCGGCCCTTCCAGACAATCATCCCCGCGTTCATCACCAAGGATGGCCGGCCGTGGATCAGCTTCGGCGTGATGGGCGGGCAGATGCAGCCGCAGGGCCACGTGCAGATCGTGATGAATCTGATCGATTTCGGGATGGGCTTGCAGGAGGCCGGCGACGCGCCCCGAATTCAGCACAACGGTTCCTCCGAAGTGACCGGCACCCGGATGAACGACGGCGGCCAGGTCTCGCTCGAATTCGGGTTTGCGCCCGAGATGGAGCGCGGCCTCGTAAAACGCGGGCACAAGGTCGGTCGGGAGCGGGCGGCGACGTTTGGCGGATACCAAGCCATCCTGTGGGACGCGACCAACAAGGTGTATTGGGGCGCGAGCGAATCGCGCAAGGACGGTCAGGCGGCCGGTTACTAGCCGTCTCGCCGGGGCGGTGCCCGGCTTGGCCAGAACAGGGAAGCGCGGCACGTGCGCCGCTTCGATGCCCGCTGGCCACCACACGGGGAACCGGCCTGAAGCCCATGGCCCAACCCGTGATCCCGGTCTCGTTGAAAACGCTCCGGGCTACGGCGCGGAGCAGCTTCCGCCGGCTGCTACGAACAGGGCGGACCTCTGCCAGCCGCCGCCGAGGGCCTTGTACAATCGGACGAGATTCTGGCCCAAGCGCCGCTCGCTCTGCGCCACGTTGTCCTCGGCCGCCAGCAGCGAACGTTCGGCCTCCAGCACGTCGAGAAAGTCCGCCACGCCGCCGCGGTAACGTTCGCTGGCCAGCGCCACCGCCCGGCGGCTGGCCGCAGCCGACTGCTCCAGCGCCCGGTGTCGCTCCTGCTCCTGACCGAAGGCCACCAGGGCGTTCTCCACCTCCTCCAGCGCCGTCAGGACGGTTTGTTCATACCGCAACGCGGCCTCCTCCTGCCTTGAGGTGCGCACCCGGATGTTCTGCCGCAGGCGACCTCCGGCGAACACCGGCCAACGCAGCGTGGGCCCCAGTGACCAGAACCGGCTGCCGCCATCGAAGAAGTCCGCCGCCTCCAAGCTTTGCAAGCCGGCCGCGCCGGTCAGATAGAACTTCGGAAACAAATCGGCCGTCGCCACGCCGATGTCCGCAGTGGCGGCGGCAAGCTGCCGCTCCGCACGGCGGATGTCCGGCCGCTGCCGCAACAGGTCCGATGGCAGCCCCACGGGCAGCCGGGGAGGCGGCACAGGAATGGGCGCCACGGTGAGGAGTTGCGATTCGAGCTCACGCGGGCCAACGCCGAGCAAGGTGCCGAGCCGGTGAAGGGCGCGCTGCTGGGCTTCCTCCAAGGGCGGAATCTGCGCCCGTGTCGCCGCCACCTGCGCGGCGGCGCGCATCACGTCCAGTTCGCTCACCAGGCCGGCCCGGAAGCGATCCTCGGTCAGAGCCAGCGTCTGTTCCTGGGTGCGCAGGTTTTCGCGGGCGACGGCCAGTTGCCGCTGCGCGCCGCGCAGGTCGAGGTAACTCAAGCCCGTCTCCGCCAGCACGGTGACGAGCACGTCCCGGCCCGACTCGATGCTGGCCTGCCAACGGGCGGTGGCGGCCTCGACGGCCCGGCGGCTGCCTCCGAACACATCGAGCTCCCAGCTCATGTCGAAGCCGGCATCAAACAGGTCGTTCTCCAACGGTTGCCCGCCCGCCGCGGCTTGCTGGCCGTTGAACGAATTCTCGCTCAACCGCGCGCGCGCGTAATCACCTTGGACTTGAATTCCCGGCAGCAAGGCCGCGCGCGCCACACCCCGTTGCGCCCGGGCCTCGCGCACGCGGGCCGCGGCCACGCGCACATCGAGATTGGATACGGCGGCGCTTCGCACCAGCGCCGTCAGCCGGGCATCGTTGAACACGGTCCACCACTCCGCCAGGGACACGACCGGTTCATTCATGGCCGCACCCGCCTCTGCTCCGGCGAAGCGGCCAGGCAACGCCATGGCAGGAGGGCGATGATCGGGGCCGACCCTGCATCCGGCTGCCACCAAAGCCAGCGTCAGCGGAACAAGCCTTCTCATGGGCGGCCTCCTTCCTGCAACTGCGCCGTTTTCAGATCCGATGCATCAATGAACACATCCATCTGCTGGCCAACGAAGACGGGCAACTCTCCCTCCAGCCGGTAAATCGCCTGCAGCACGCGGGTATCCACCCGCTCGGTGCTGGCGCCAGTGAGCGATTGTTTGGGAACCACCACCGGCTCGAACCGCACGAACCGGGCGTCGGCCCTGAGCCGGGCGTTGCCGCGCACCTGGGCGATCGCACGCGTGCCGGGCCGTACACGCCAGGCCTCGTGCTCGTCGATGTCCACACGCACGTGCAGGGTGGACACGTCGCCCAGCACCAGCCACGGACTGGCGCTCGGTCCGGCCGGAGCGAACTCGCCGGCGCGGATGCGCACCTGCAACACGCGCGAGTCGATCGGCGCGGTCACGGTGCTGCGCTCGAGATCGGTCACCACCGCCCGGAGCGCAGCCTGGGCGGCGGTCACGGCCGCCCGGCTGGCGGCCACCTCCGCCTCGGCCGCCGCGAGTTCGGCCTCGGCGATCTCGACCGCGCCGCGCCTGCGAGTGAGTTCCTCGGCGCTGATGCTGCGCGGATCGGACACGGACTCGGCGAACCGGAGATGGCGCTGCACGTCAGCCAGTGAGGCGCGAGCGATGCGGGCCCGGGCTTCGGCCGTGGCCACGGCGGCCTCGCGCGTGGCCAGTTCGGCCTTACGCTCGGCGCGCTGCGCCTCCAAGGCCCGGGTGTCGAGCTTGACCAGGGGATCGCCGGCCCTGACCTCTTGTCCGACGGTCACGAAAACTTTTTCCACCACGCCGGGCAGGTGCGATGCGAGGGAGATGATCTCCGAGCGGGGCTCGACCAGCCCCACAGCAGCCACCCGTTGCTCGAAGTCGGCTTGTGGCGGCGCCACAGGCGGAGCGTGTTCCTCCATGCGGGGCTGGGTGCGAACAATGGAGATCCCGGCCAGCAGGAGCACGAGACCGGATGCGAGCAGAAGGCTTTGGTTTTTCATGAGGGCTTGCGTGAGCGTTGTTCGGTGTGAGTGATTTGTCCGTCGTCCATGTGGGCGACCGCATCGGCGAAATGGAAAACGCGGTTGTCGTGCGTGACCACAATCACGGCACGCTCGGGATGCACGGCGGCACCGGCCAGAAGCTCCATCACGGCTTCGCCGGTCGCATGATCGAGCGCGGCGGTCGGCTCGTCGCAAACGATCAGGCGCGGTTCATGCACCAGCGCCCGCGCCAGCGCGACCCGCTGCTGCTGCCCGCCGGAAAGCTTGGCGGGCAGAGCTTCGAGCCGGTTTTCGAGCCCCAGGCGGACCAACAGGGCCTTGGCACGATCCACAGCCTCGGCGCGTTTTACTCCCGCGGCCAGCAGGGGCACGGCGGCGTTCTCGGCCGCAGTCAGGGCCGGCAGCAGGTTGTATTGTTGGAAGACGAAGCCCAGGTTCCGTCGGCGGAACACGATCTGATCCTCGGGCGCGAGCGCCCGCGTGTTCTGGCCGAACAGTTCGACCGCACCGGCGGTCAGGTCGAGCAGGCCGGTGATGACCGAGATGAGGGTCGTCTTGCCGCAACCGCTCGGGCCGACCAGGAAGGTGAGTTCGCCGGCCCGGGCCTCGAAGTTGACGCCGCGCAGGACGTGAATGCGCGAATCACCCTCGCCGAAATGCTTGTGCACGTCGTGGCAGCGGACAGCGCTGGAAGGAGTCGCACTCATGGCATGGGGCTCAGCCGCGGAACACGGCAGCGGGTTCGAGGATGAGAACGCGGCGGATGCTCAGGAGGCTGGCCGCGATCACGACGAGGAACATCAGCAGGCCAACACCGACAACGTTCTGCCAGAGCAGCACGATGCCGCGGGTGGCGATCTGGCGGCTGAAAAACTCGAAGAACGCCGCAGCCATCCCGGTGCCCAGCGCGTAGCCGATGAAGCCAACCGTCAGCGCTTGCAACAGGATCATCCCCACCAGCCGTCGGTTGGTGACGC
>DATLZF010000506.1:0-9305 GCA_035574135.1 Candidatus Methylomirabilota bacterium | reverse complement strand
CCTGGGCTTCACTCCACAAGACCGGAGTGAGCACGCGCCGCAGCACCGGCGAACGGCTGCTCCATCGCAACCAACGCGCCCGCCAGCCGGGCCGACCACGAACCGCCACGTATTCGCGATACATCGCCTCGGCGACTGCGGCGTCGCGGGCGTCGTGCGCGTGTTGCAAAAGGATCAAAGCAAGCTTCCCCCGAACCAAAACATCCTCCTCCGCCGGCAAGGGATACTTCTTCAAGTAGTGCAGCTTCAGCTCGCGCGCGGCGAGGTAAAATCTGAGCCGCTTGGCCGGGTCGCGCGACTGCCCGGCGGACTCGGGCAGCAGATTGGTGGTGGCCAGCGATTCGTGCAAACAGCCCACGCGACCGAGTCGTGACAACTCCAGCCAGCGCTGCGTGTCGCCCATGGGCCAGCGTGGATCCGAACACTCGGGACAATGTTCCAGCACCCGCATCAGCGCCTCGCGTCGTGCCACCACGGTCACGGTGAGCGGATTGCGCACACCCAGCATGATGTCGCGATAGCCCTGGCCGTCGTCCAAGCCCGGCGGCGTCACGAGGCTGTCGCGCAGCAACCGCTGCTCGCTGACGACAAAGCGGTCGCAATGCGAATGCACCAGGGTGTAATCCGGCCGCGCCTCCAGAAACGCCACCTGCTTGGCCAGCTTGCGGGGATCCTGCCAGAAATCGTCCCCCTCGCAGTAGGCGATATAGCGGCCGCGGCAGGCGCGCTCGACGCGCAGCAGGTTCGCATGCAACCCCACGTTGCGTTCGCTGGTGATCACGCGTACCCGATTGGGTTCGCGCCGACCCAGCTCCAGCACCCACTCGCGCGTGCCGTCTTCCGAGTGATCCTCCCCAATCACCAGTTCGACGCCAAAATCCGCCTCCTGCGCAAGGATCGAGGCCACCGCCTTCTCAATGTAGGGACGGTGGTTGTGGGTAATCATCGCCACACTCACCAGCGGGGTGGTGGAAGGGACGCCGGTCACGATCGGATTGAACTCAACCATCGGAAAAGGACCATCACACGGAGGGCAACGCCGGAGCGCCAGAAGACGGGCCCAACACACTGAAGCGCGGTCATCGCCGCCGCCGCCCGGATTGCGAAGGCATGCCCCTCACCGCACGGCGGCACGCCAACCCCACCCCGGTCATCTCAGGCCCCGTCGTTCTCGAGCGCCCGCACCACCCGAGCCGGCACCCCGAATGCCACAACGCCCTCCGGCAGGTCGCGCACCACCACCGCGCCGGCGCCCACCGTGCTGCGCGCGCCAATCCGCACCCCAGGAATGACGGACGCTCCGGTCCCCACCAAGGTGCGCTCCCCGACGCGAACGCCCCCGGCCAGATGCGCCCCCGGGCAGATGCGCCCCCGGGCAGATGTGAACCCCATCCTCCAGTACGCAGTCGTGGTCCACGGAAGCGCTGGTGTTCACGATGACATCGCATCCGAGACGCGCACCACTGCCCACCACCGCGCCCGGCATCAATACCGTGCCGTCACCCACAACGGCGGAGCGCGCCACGATGGCGTGGGAATGACGGACCTGAATCAATTGAAAACCCCGGCGTCGCAGCAGATCCGCGCGGCGCCGGCGCGCAGCATTGTCGCCAATGGCCACCACGGCATGCGCCAGGCCGCGGCCTCGCACCTGATCGAGGGCCGAGACGGGAAACACTTCGAGGTCCCGCAATTCCGGCCGCACCGAATCGAGATGCACGTCGTCCACGAGGACGGCCGCCGGAGCATGCTTCCCTTCCACTTCCATCACCTCGCGCACGACCACCGCGTGCCCGCCTCCTCCGAAAATCACAACTCTGGTCACATCCAGGGCATCGACCCAACGAAAGCGGAACTTTACGCCACGGGCGCGGCACGCCGGCGCTCCACGGGAAACAACCGGTCGCCAACCTGGCGGCCGAGATGGATGAAGGGCCTCTCGACCGCCCGATGGAGCACCCACGCGAAGGCGTAGGAACAGAGGCCAACGGCGACAAATAGAACGGCGACTCGCTCCATCGGTGCCCGCTCCAAAAACCAACCGCTCGCAGCCAGCCGCCCGCCCAGCAGGGAAAGAAAGACTCCGTGGAAGAGATAGACCGCGTACGACGTGTCGGCCATGAACATCGCTACCCGATTGCCGAAGACGGCATCAACCAGGCGACAAAACATTGCATTCAACCGCAAACCCATCCAACGGGGGGGAGTACCGCAGCCACGCCACTGTCAGAACGAATGCCGTCATCACGACAATGATCTTCGAGTACGTCACTGAGACGGCCAGCGCCGCGACCGCCATCGGCAAGCGAGCGCGATTGTCCTCCGGCTTCCGGCAAAAGACCTCCGCGCACAACATCCCAATCAGGAACAAGGGCAGCTTCATGAAGAGGAAGCTGGGCTCCGGAAACAAGCCCTTGGTGTGCGGGAGCACCCCCGGCAAACGGGCAAACCAGGCGTTCACAGCGACCGCCAGCCCGACTCCGGCCGCCACTGTAGCGATCCAAGAAACGCGGCGGAAGCAAAGGTAAAGCACGGGAAACACCGCATAAAACTGCATCTCCAGACCGATGCTCCAATCCGGCGAAAGATTCGAGAACGCATACGCCGGGACCGCGCCGAAGAGAAAGGTCACGTGCATCAAAACATTCCATACGTCCATCCGATGGTGCGCGGGATCGTAGATTGAGGGCTTGGCCCATCGGCTCGGATCCAGCGTTCGCAACGACTGCCAGCCCTCCGTGTAAGCGCCCCAGAACAGCACCAGGAACAGGAGAAAGGCATAATAGAGCGGGGCGATGCGAAAGAAGCGTCGCAGCCAGAACCGGCATGTCGTTCTCCATTGATCGATCGGTTCCACCGCCTCGCGCACGCGATACTGAAAGACCATCAGGAAGCCCGACACCACCATGAAAACGTCCACGGCGATCTTGGCGGAGGGCAGCGGACGCCAATACCACCCGCCCCAGATCATGCAATGCGCCAGTAACACCCAGAGGGCGGCGCCTCCTCGGATGCCGTCCAGAAACGCCAGATGGTTGGCGGGGGATACCTTCTGCACGAGCAACCTCAACAGCTCGCTGGCGGCGTTCCGTGACAGAGGAGAGCGTCGCAAGAAGGGCGGCAACGGTTTCCGACCTGACGCACCGGCTCATCGGAAGCTCGCATCGGAGTGAAGAGCGGCGTTCCAGTTCAGGAAATGCGCAACGGAGTGGAGTGAAGTAACCGATGCCCTCTAGCGCGTGAACCGCACCGCGTCGGCAATCACGTTGCCGGTGGTGCCGTCGGTCCGGATGCGGACGGCGCCATTGGTGCCGGCGAGGAACGAGAAGGTGCCGAGCGACTGCCAGGTGCCGCCGCCCGTGCGCTGGTTGATCGTGGCCGTATGCTGGCCGCCATCGTAGAGCACATCCACCGGCACATTGCCGGCGAAAGAGCCCCGCTGCACGTAGCGAATCCACACCTGATACTGCCCATCGGCCGGGAGGACGGGGCGGAAAGTGGCCGTCTTGAGGCCTTTGTCCGTGCCGCCGTCGTTGCGCCAAGCGTTGAGAAAAGCTCCCGGGATCCAGTTGGCGTCCTTGTTCCAGGTACCAACGTAGGTGATCCACGGCGCACCGTCTTCATTGTCCACAATAAGCTCGATCGTGCCGGCGGTCGCGGGCGCGGTGTAGTGGAGCGGCGCGCCGGGTCCGGACACATGATTCGCATAATCGAAGGCCTCGACGGTGTAGGTGTAGCTCGCACCGGGAGTCAGGCCCTGGTCCAGATACATCTGCCCGGGGGTCGTACCGATGACGATGCCATCGCGCCGGATTGTGTAACCGGCCACGCGGAAATTGTCCACGGAGGCGTTCCAGCGCAGCTCGACGATGTTGCTGGAGGCCGCCCGGGCCTGGAGGTTCGTCGGCACGGTGGGCAGGTCCCGATCGTAGCTGTAGAAAAGGGATTCGATCTCCTCGTTGGCGAGGGTGCGGCGGTAGATGCGCAGGTCGTCCAGGGTGCCGTTGATCCAGCCGTTGTTGGGATGGAGATCCTCGTCGAGGTCCATGGCCGGCGTCCGGTTGAACGTCCAGACGCCAATGCCGGTGTAATACCCGGCCGAGGTGAGCGCCTGCACCGGGATAAAGTTGGTACGGAAGCACAGTCCGTTGAAGAATCCGCGGACCTCGCCGC
Organism: Candidatus Methylomirabilota bacterium; assembly: GCA_035574135.1. Classification (GTDB taxonomy): domain Bacteria; phylum Verrucomicrobiota; class Verrucomicrobiia; order Limisphaerales; family DATLZF01; genus DATLZF01. Next base: position 5,132 of record DATLZF010000506.1, on the reverse strand, counting down.
GGTCGAAGGTGACGGCGTAGTGGTTCCAACGGAAGGTGTCGCCATCGGGGGTGGAACGGTCCGGGAAACTCAGGATGCGGATCGAGTCCGTCGTGTTCGTGTACACCGTGAACGACATGTAGTCGCTGAAATTGCGGCCGAGAAACCAAACGCCGGGAACCGCGTTGCCGGAATTGAAAATCGTGGAGTTGTGATCCGACTGGTAGTTGCCGTCATAGGCCGCGAAGAAGCGCGCCCACGCGGTCACGGTGAAATTCGTCAGGTTCTCGAAGATCGGCTTGTTCGGGATGCCGATGTAGTCGCCACTGCGGCCATACCGGCCATAGCCGTCCGCATACCAGCGGAACAGCGCCGCTTGGCTCCCATCCGGCCCCTGGGTCGTGGTGGGCCAGTTGGTCGGGCAACACGGCCGGCCGTAGCGCAGCCCGTGGTTGCCGTACCCCGAGGAGTCGAGCACCACGCCGGGCTCGAAGTCGTTGTCAAACGTCAGATGCAGGATCAGGTTCGTGTCCGGCGGGTCGATCTGCTGCCGGATGCGGTAAAAGGACGCCGGCCGGTTGAGGGACGTCAGGATCACCGTGAACGGCTCGTTGGTGGCGAAGTGATAGAAGAGCGGCGTCCACGGACCCTGCGTCCCATGAGTGGAGCGTTCGAGCACGGTGATGCCGACATTCGTCTGGCTGCGCCAGGACAACTGGCCGGTTCGATCAAAGGTCATTATCGGTCCCTGGCCCTGCACCCTGCCGACGGCGACCAGGACAAGACCGACGGAGACCAACAACCGGATCGCACTTGCGCGACACCCGCTCCGGAATCCTCCCGTACCCTTGAGTTGTACTTCTGAATTCATGTTGTAACTTCTCGCCGCATCGCCCGTCCCACACCGCCTTCCCCCCACCCGCCGATCGCAGCATTGCATGGATAACGATCCGGCTCGGACAGTGGATGCAAAGGCAACGGCTCCTTCCGACGGGCACACCCGCTTCCTGCCGGCGCGCCATCACTGCGTACAACGGCAAGCAGCGCTGTAATCTTAACCCGCAGTCCACTCGTGTAAAGGTGGGGTCCCGGTCCGGGCGCTGTTCTGCACAGCCACGCCCCGCGACGGCCGCTTCAGCCGGTAACCGGCCAGGATCGATCGCCAGACCGCCAGTTGCACCAGGCGCAGGCCCACTCGCCAGGGCAGGTCCTTCTGCTCGAAGAGCGGAGCCGTGGCCGATTTGAAGACCGTGGATTCGAGACTCTGCAGGTTGGCGGCGTGCTCCGCGATCAGCCGGTGCAACGCCGGGCTTTCCCGCCAGTAGGACTGGTAGTCGTGCCACGAATGCGGCACGCCGAGCTGCAGCCCCGCCCGCGCGGCCAACTGACGCCCGGTCGTCTCCATCTTCCGCAACGCCCGTTGTGCCAGCCGGGAGAAATGGCCGCTGCCCGGCCGGACACCGTCGTTGGCATTGGGAATCCGCGCGCCCGGCCCCAGCAGCATGGCCGCCGCCCGCAGGTAAAGCTGTCCTCCGGCCTTGAGCCGGGCGGGGATCAAAAACGCCAGATCGACCATCTCGCGATCCATGACCGGCAGCCGCAGCGGCATGACGCGGCGCTCAACGATCCAACCGGTGTTGTCGCTGGCCTGGGTGAGGGGGTAGCCGTCGAGCCATTCCCACTCGCTCTCGCGCCGCCGTGCGAAGCTCGCCTCGTAAAAGCAACGTCGGCGATCCACGCAGGCGCGTACCAATTCGTCGCGCACGTGCCGCCGACAGAGATCGTTGATCCGGTTGATGTAATCCAGAGGCCGGGCGCGATACACCGGCGGCAGGAGGTTACCCAGCCGCGGCACGCGCTTGAGGTCCCGGCCGTAGTACGCCTTGAAATTATTGTCCATGTAGAGGCCGGTGAAGACCGAGTCCAAGCCCATCTCCGCAAACCGCTCTGCGAAGCCGATGGTGTGCGCATGATGCCACTCGCCCTCGCAGCCGGTAAACCGCGTGGCGGCAATGGCCGTGGCCGCGACGTATTCCGGATCGCGTCGCAATGTCACCCACTCACGGCCATAGCAACGCGCGACGCGCCTGGCAATGCGCGCCTCCCGGTTGATCTCATCACACAACGTCAGAGCCACACAGGACTTCTCCAGCGGGATCTCGGCCAGGACGACCCGCGAGTCCATACCGCCACTGAGCGTGACCCCCAAGCGGCTCCCCTCGCAGCGGCGAACCACTGCGCGTTTCCAGCGGCGAGTGAACTCGGCGGCCAGCTCCTCCATCTCAGCATCCGCGGTCAACGCGTCCGGTGGCGTCCAATGGCGAAACTCGCGCTCCTCCCGCGCCCCGCCCGGACCGAACCGAAACAGCCGCACGGCGCCGGCGGTCATCTCGGTCACACCTCGATGCATGGTGTGGGGACAACAGGGCGTGCCCGTATTGAGAAAATCGCAGATCGAGACGGGGTCCAGCCGTTCGTCGTCCCCCAGACAACGCGCGACCAGATCGGGGTGGGTTCCCACAGCCAGCGTTCGCCCGCTCTCATCCGTCCCAACATAGACCTGCACCGCCGCCATGGGATCGGTAATGACGCAAAGGAAGTCGTCTGCCGCAATCACCGCGGCCATCGCGCCGTTCAGGCGGGGCACCAACGTGCCTCTTTGCAGCAGCCGCACACAGTCGTCCACTGTCAGCGCTCGGCGTTCGGCCGGCCATTCCGCCTCCAGGCAACCGCGCAGTCCGTCACGGCCCTCCGGGAACACAAGATCTCCAACCCAAGCGAATGTGCCCCCCGCCACCGCCAGGGTATTCAGGCCCCGCGCCACCGGATCATCAAGCACCGCCCAGGCGCCCCACGGATGCCGGAATCCCTTTCCCCCCGGCGCACGGTCCCCGTAGGGCTGCTGCAGCAACGCCACGAGATCAGCGGGGCCAATTGCCGGATCAAAATGGATCAAAAAATCACTCACGGATTCATCGGCGGCACGTGCATGCGCCGGGCCGAAGCGAAATCATCAGGAACCCCCCATGAACGTCGATAAACTCGAATGGCAAGAACCGTGACCGGCCTTCGCGGACCAGGCCACCGGTCACAGGGGATTGGGGCATTACACCGTCACCGATGGACTTCAGGAAATCTGTCATGATTCGTGAGCATTCGCGCTCGTTCGTGGCCTGGGCGCGGTTCTTCAGCTCAGGCGCGCGGGATGAGTTTCGTCCGCAGGAGCTTGTTCACGCGGCGGCGCAGGTTGGCTCGCCACCCCACGTGATCGCGCGGATCGAACGAAATCGCTTGCAGGCTCCAGGCCGAATACTTGAGCCGCTCGATCCACTCGGCGCGCGTTCGGATGGCGAAGGTCTCGGCACTCAGCGGCCGCAGTTGCTGGAAGTCCGCATCCGTTTTCATCGCGCTGTGCGGCACGCGCGGATCGTCCATGTGCTCCTGGAACAGAAAGGGGTAATACCAGCCATGGATGTAGCCCGCGACCGCTCCGCGGATGCAGTAGGAGGGAAACGACTCACCCTCGAGCAAGGGGCCGAGGCAATCGACCATCTCGCGTTTCATGAGGTAGCCGGAGCCTTCAACCCAGCAATTGCGCATCAACTGATGTTTCCCGAAAGTCTGGATTTTCCGCCGGGCCAGTTCGGGCCGAAAGTCCTCGTCCAAAAACCGCCAGCAGCCCAGGGCGCCGGCCTTGGGAATGTCGCGATGGGCCTCGATCAGCGTTTCGCACCAGCCGGCCGGCATCAGGCAGTCGTCATCCACCTTGCTGACGAAGTCGGAGCTTTTGGTCTGCTCCCAGAACCAGTTGGTTGGGCCTCGCAGGCGATCGTTGCTGGTGTGGTAAATGATTTGCGCGACCCGCGGATGCGATTCAAATTCCTTCAACACCGCCCGTGTCTCCGCATTCGAGTTGTTGTCCCAGACGGTGACCCGCGCATAATCGGGCAGGGTGCGGCACAAGGTTTCCAAAGAAAGCCGGGTGTATTCGGCCCGGTTGTAGGTGATCATCAAAACGCTGACCGTCATGAGAGAAAAGCAGCAGTGGACGAGCGCACAATCCGGTCGGACAACACCAGCCCGAGCCTGAACGGGGTTTCCAGCCATCGCTCGAGGCGCAGTTGCCGTTGGCGGCGCGTTGAGTAGCCGTCCCAGAAATTGTCGTAGTCCGCACACTGCAAGGGGCCGGACAGGCGCATCACCTCATCCTCCACGCCCCGGCCCGGATCTAGGCGCATCACGTAGTCGCGGCCGCGCCGCCCGCCGGTCATGCCAGCCAGCGTTGCGCAGCCGGCCGCGACCTCGATCGTGGCCAGCGCGAAGCGGCGTTCCACCGGCTTCTGATAGCGCGGTCGGCCGTTGCGGTGGCGCAGCGGCGGCGCGAAGAAGTTGCCGACGCCATAAAGAATCAGGCCCGTCCCGTGCCGTTCGACGCCCTGGAGCACATGCGCGTGATGCCCCACGATCAATCCCGCGCCCGCTCCGACCAACCGGCGCGCCACATGCCGTTGCTCCGGGGACGGATACTCGAAAAACTCCCGTCCCCAGTGCAGCAGCACGCAGACGAAATCGCCCGCCGCCCGCGCCGCCCGCACCTGCGCCTCCGCCCGCTCGAGATCGAGGAAGGAGCCACAGCCGGCCTCGGCCGCCCGCGCCAGCACCGAGCCGACGGCCGGTTCATCCGTGGTCCACGAAAAAAAGGTGACCCACGAACCCTTCATCTGCACCCGCCGGCCGGCGTTGGCGGCCGCCGCATCCGCGCCCGCGCCCACAGCGTCGATGCCGTGTTTGGAGAGCAGGCGCAAAGTGCGTTCGAGGCCCGGTTCGCCGAAGTCCATGGTGTGATTGTTGGCCAGACTCACGACGCAGGGGCGGCACCGGTCCAGAAGCTCGAGTACCGACTCCTCATTCCACAGCACCGCCCCACGACCGGCTCGCGGCGTGCCGGCGCGGCCGATCGGTCCTTCCAGATTGATCACCCGCAGATCCGCCTGATTGATCAGGGGCAGGACCGCCTGAAACAGATCCGGCACCCGCACAGCACGGCGCGAAGCATAGGTGGCGAACTCGCACCCCAGCGTCAGGTCGCCCAAGAAAGCCAGCGTGATGTTCCCGGCGGGATTCATCCGGCGGCCACGCGGGCCTTCTCAAGC
>DATLZF010000505.1:0-6385 GCA_035574135.1 Candidatus Methylomirabilota bacterium | reverse complement strand
GTCTGCCCGCCGCGGGTGCGAATGTGGTTTTCGTGCTCGACATGAGCCTCGCCCGCCACCAGCCGGTCGAAGACGGCCTTGACCGCCGGCAGCTCCTCGGGAAGGAGAAACCAGTCGAAGAAGGTGCGGCCTTCGATCTCGGCCAGACGCCAGCCTGTGGTCTGTTCCGCCGCCCGATTGAATCGCACCACGCGGCCGGCCGAATCCAGCACGACGATGAGGGCGCCACAGGTGTCGAGAATGGCGGCGCCAAAGGCGTGCTCGCTCTGGAGCGCCCTCTCGGCAGCAGCCAGCTTGCGGTCCTTGTCGATCTGATTAAGCGCACGGCGGACGACCGAGGGCAGGAGATCGAGGAACTGGGTGTCCTTGACGATGTAATCGAGCGCGCCGCGCTTCATGATGTCCACGGCCACCCGCTCATCGCCCTGACCGGTGATCACGATAAACGGTGGGTTGGGCTGGAGTTGGCCGGCCCGGCGCAGCAATTCCGGGCCGTCCATGTCGGGCAAACGCAGATCGACCAGGAGGAGATCGGGGCGGTGGGTTGCCAGCCAGCCGAGCGCGGCGGCCCCGGAGAGGGCGGTGGCGACGGAGACGCCTTCGCGGGTCAGTGCCCGCTCGACCAGGCGCAGCAGGCCGGCATCGTCATCAACGGCGAATACCAAGGGCGAGTCCGGCGGGGTATCCATGTCCGGGCGACGGAGAGGATCAGCCCCGGCCATCGAGGTCGGGAATGCGCACCAGGGACACAAAGAGCCCGAGTTGCCGGATGGCCTCGGCGAAACGGTCGTAGTCCACGGGCTTCACCAGGTAGTTGTTGCAGCCGAGGGCGTGGCATCGCTCGACCTCGCGGGGGTCATCCATTGTCGTAAGCATGATCACCGGCAGCTTGCGGAGGCCGGGATGGCCCTTGATCTGGCGGAGCACCTCGGTGCCATCGACCTTGGGCATCCGCACGTCGAGGAGCAACAGGTACGGAGTGTCGTCACAGAGCCGGCGGCCCGGATCGCGGCCAAAGAGGAAATCGAGGATGGCCTGACCGTTGTCGAAGCACTCGATCCGGTTGCCGAGGCCCGCCCGCAACAGGTTCTTCTCGATCAGGCGCACGTGGCCCGGATCGTCGTCAGCAATGAGAATGACGACATCGTTTCTCATGACCGCACTCTTTTCGGGGTGGACGCCAAGCCTGGCAAGGAAACAAAGAAGGTGGAACCGCGGCCCGGCTCGGAGGTCAACCAAATGCGCCCGCCCTGCCGCTCCAGAATGCGCTGGGCAATGGTCAGGCCCAACCCCTCGCCGGGGGCAACGGAGGGATTGAGGCGGTGAAAGATCTCGAACACCCGCGGCTGATGTTCGGGCGCGATGCCGATGCCGTTGTCGGCCACCTGGAAGACAGCCTGGTCCGCCTCGACGACGCCGCTGACGTGAATCAGGCCCGGCCGTCCCGGATCGAGATACTTGATGGCATTGTCGAGCACGTTGGCGAACACCTGGCTGGTCAGAGTGAGGTCGGCCCGGCAGGGGGGGAGGTTCTCGACGGTGACCCGGGCGCCGGCCCTTTGAATCTGAAACTCCATGGCGCGCACGATGTCAGCCACCAGCGCGTTCATGTCCAGGTTCTCGATGCGGATGGCCGCTCGGCCCAGCCGCGAGAAGCGGAGGAAGCCGGCCAGAAGCGAATCAATCTTGCGCGCGCCGGCGAGGATAAAATCGATGGATTCGGGGATATCCTCCGCGAGCAGACGGGCCACTTCGGCCCGGGCCTCCGGCGAGGGCGCTGGTTGGGCGAGGTGCTGACGCAGGCGCGCGCAGACGCGGGAGAGTTCCTGGCTGAAACCCTGGATGTTCACCAAAGGCGACCGCAAGTCGTGCGAGGCGACGTAAACGATGGTTTCGAGTTCCTTGTTCTTCTCCTCGAGGCTGCGTGCCAGTTCAGCAAGCCGGGCCTCGGCCGCCTTGCGCTCGGTGATGTCGCGGATGAATCCCGTGAACATTCGCCCGTGCGCCAACCGCACCTCGCTCACCGAGAGGTCCATCGGGAAATGCGTGCCGTCCTTGCGCCGGCCTGTCACTTCGCGGCCGATGCCGATGATTTTGGCCCGGCCGGTGCGCAGGTAGTTCCGGATGTAGTCGTCGTGCCGCTCGGCGTCGGGGGCAGGCATCAACATGCCAACGTTGCGGCCCGTCATCTCGGCGGCGGAGTAACCGAAAATCTTCTCCGCCGCCGGGTTGACCGACTCGATAATGCCGCGCTCGTCGATGGTGATGATGCCCTCGACGGCCGTCTCGAGAATGGCTTGCAATCGGGCGGCGTTGTCGCCCGGGCCGGGGGCGGGGTCGGTCGCCGCGGGCTGGCGTGCGGATGTCATGTCGGGAGGCTAGCTGTTCAACCGGGTGCCGGGAAAGCGTTCTCCCCGCATGCCGCCGCCCCCCCGCCCGTCTATGCCATCGCGAGGCGGCTGCGATACCGGGTGGGCGACTCGCCCAGAATCCGCTTGAAGACGCGGTTGAAGTGCGTGAGCGACTGGAACCCGACCTCGAAGGCGATCTCGCTGACACGCAGGTTGGGGTTGAGCAAAAGATTCTTCGCCTTCTCGATCCGCAGGCGCGAGAGGTAATCGGTGAAATTGATGCCGGTGACCTTCTTGAACATTTTGCAGAAGTAGAAGGTGCTCGTGTTGACCGCCTTGGCCACCTGGCCGAGGGAAAGATCCTCGGTCTGGTGGGCGGCTATGTATTCCTTGGCGCGAGTGATGACCGGGGGCTCGGCGTTGGCGTTCTGGACCATGATCTGGTTGCTGATGATGGCGAGGTGCTGGGCGAAGATGGCCAACAGGCGGATCATGGACTCGTGTTCGCGGCGGGAGAGGACCTGGGTGCTGAAGTAAGCCTTGCGAAGTTCGTCGCGGTTGACTTCGACTCCCCATTCGTTCGCCAGCCGGGCGGTGCGCTCGAACTGCGCCTCGGTGGGTTTGCGGCGAAAGACCTGGCCCGTTTGCAGGAAGCCCAGCAACCGATCCCCCAACCGCACCGGCACCGCCGTGTCGCACAGGCCGGCCGGACAGGTCACCGTGTTCGGCTCGTAGCGGGCGGTTTGGGAAAGCTCTTGCTGCACCTGCAAACAGGCCGAGCAGGCGCGGCTCTTCTGGGCCAGAATCGCGCAGAAAGGGTTCTCCTTGCGCGCGCCGTGATGAGGCAACTGCCACGATTCCACCGGCCGGAAAGTCACGGGCAGGCCGGTTATCTCGCTGAACGCGCGTTCGTAATCTTGATAGACCTTGGATTTGGTCAGGACATTGAGCAGGGCGTTGGCGTCGTTCATAACAGTCCAGGTTTTCGGTTGCCGCGTTCTTTTCCGTTCTTGCTGCGCATACTTTGTCTTAACAGCGACAAGATCGGAAAACAGACCGCCTCCGGCAATCGGGGGGGCGCCTGAGCCTCTCGCAGGGTGCGGAGCGGTGGGCGTAAGGGATTCCCTTACCCGAACCACACGCACCTTTTGACAAGCCCGTCTCCGGGTTGATACCGTGCCGCTCGAAGCGGGCCAACAACCCTGCGCACCACGTTTATGAACAAACTCTGCCTCCTCTTCGCCTTCGCCATGATCCTCAGTTCTCCCGTCGCCGGGCCGGCGGCCGAAACGCCGGCGAAAAAACTCCAGCATGTCGTCGCCTTCAAGTTCAAGGAGACGGCCACCCGGGAACAGATCAAAGAGGTCGAAGACGCATTCCGGGCGCTCAAGACCAAGATTCCCCAGATCAAAGAGTATCAATGGGGCACCAACGTCAGTCCGGAGAAACACGACAAAGGCTTCACGCACGGGTTTGTCCTGACGTTCCATTCCGAGAAGGACCGGGACGACTATCTGGTCCATCCCGACCACAAGGCCTTCGGAAAACTCGTGGGTCCGGTGTTGGCGGACGTGTTCGTCATCGATTTTTGGACGCAACCCTGAACGCAGCGAAGCGCCGCCCTGCCGCGCCGTGTCCCGCGAGTATCGCGCACTGCTTGAGGCCACGCTCGGCCACCTCCGCGAGCTCAAAGCGCGGGGCGTCCGTCACGTTCAGGTGTCGCCGGAGGTGATCGAGACCCTCTCACGCCCCCTGGCAATTCGTCGCGAAACGCCCTCGACATCCGCCACGGCGCCTCCGGCCACCCAGGTTTCCCCGGAGCCTCCGGATCGATCCCGGTCTGCCCCGATCGGTATCATCGCGACATCGGCGCCGGCACTCACCGAAGCAGACCGTCCCCCGTCCCTGCTCCCGGCGAACGAAGCCGTGACGCCATCGCCGGTTTCTCCGGGGATGGAGCCAGGCGACAAGGCGGCCCGACTGGCGGCACTGCGAACGCGCGCATTGGCCTGCGTCAAATGCGCCCATCTCGCCGCCTCACGGCGCAACGTGGTTTTCGGCGTGGGCAATCCCAACGCCCGGCTCATGTTCGTCGGCGAGGCACCGGGCATGGATGAAGATTTCCAAGGTGAGCCGTTCGTGGGCAAGGCCGGCGAACTGCTCACCCGCATCATCCAGACCATGGGATTGAGCCGCGAAACCGTTTACATCGCCAACATCCTCAAGTGCCGGCCGGACACGCCGGGCCAGGCCACGGGCAACCGGAAGCCCACCCCCCAGGAGATGCGCACCTGCGTCCCGTTCCTGCACGAGCAGATCGCCATCATCCAACCCGATGCCATAGTGGCCCTGGGCGGCACCGCTCTGGAAGGTTTGCTGGGCACCGGCGGCATCAGCCGCCTGCGCGGCAAGTGGCAGACCTACCGGGGCATCCCCCTCATGCCCACCTTTCACCCGGCGTTCCTCCTGCACCAGGAGTCGTTGGCCAACAAGCGTCTTGTGTGGGAGGACATGCTCCAGGTCATGGAACGGCTCGGCCTGCCCATCTCCGAAAAACAGCGCGCGTATTTCCAACGACCGGGCTGAACGCCGCCAGCCCTCAGTTCAGCCTCTCGAAGGTCAGATCCACCAACAGGTCGGCGGCAATCCGCTCCAATTCGCCCCGCAGCCGCGCCAGGTCGCACTGGGCGGGCAACCGGAGCCGGGCCGCGGCTTTGAACAACACCTCGCCCGTCATCGGCGCGCTGACGCATTCGGATTGCAATTCCTCCACGTTCACCTGATGCGCGGCGAGCACGTGGGCGATTTGCCGCACGATCCCCGGCCGGTCGTGACCCACGATCTCCAACCGCGCCAGCTCGCCCGCACCCGGCAACGCGGCATCCGCCTCCGCGTGGGTGACGATCGACAATCCCTGCTTCTCCAACAACGCCAGGGCCGCCTTGAATCCGCCCAGGCGCGCCTGCGGCAACTGCGCACGAACGACCCCGGCGAACTGGCCGCCCAGCCGCACCAGCCGGCTCTCGAGCCAGTTGCCCTCGTGAGCCTCGACCAACTCCGAGATGGACTCCACCAGCCCGGGGCGGTCCGCACCGAGGACGGTCATGACGATCAAGGTGTGCATGACTTCGTTCGTAGCAGTGCCACCGGGCTCCCGCAAGCGCCGGCAAACGTCAGCGCTGGTGCCTCAAGATCGCCTCTTCCGCCAGCACGGCGTGCCGGATCACCGTGCGTTCGTCGCTGGTAAAGACGACATGGATCTTCCCATCCCGCGTCTGGCGGGCCACGGGATAGGCGAAATCCCCGGGGCCCTCGGCCAGGTTGCGCCGGTGGGGAAAGGTCCGGCCACCATCGGTCGAGACCGCCAGGCGCAACGGCGTGCGTTCGCTCATGCTGTCGTTGTACACCAGCAGCAGGTGCCCGTTGCGCAGGCGCAGCAGCTCGATGGCGGCGTTGGGATTGGGAAACTCGGTATCCTCGCCCGGGCTCCAAGTGCGGCCATTGTCGCGGGATTCCGACCGGACGATGAAGGCGTTGGTGGCGGGATTGTAATCGCCCCCGCGACGGCAGAAGGCGAGCAGGTGGTTCTCCGCGAGTTCCACCACCGCGGGCTGCAGAGCCCCCAGCCGCGCCCGGATCCGCGCCGATTCGCTCCAGCGGTTGGTCGCCGGTTCATAACGCAGAAACAGAGCCGTGGTGTCCGGCGCGGTGAACTCCGGGTCACTGCCCGTCTCGTGATAAATCGGCAGCAGGTAATCACCGTTGCGCAACACGATCGGATGCCCGCGCACCATCGTGCCCGCCTCAAACGTGACTGGGAACGCGTCCGACCAAGTGCGGGCGCCGTCCTTCGAAATCTTGGCCGCGATCCGCGAGGTGGACCAGGTGTCCCCGGGCCGCACCACAAAGAACAGCCAGACCCAGCCGTTCGGCGCCTGCCACACCACCGGGTTGCCGAGCGAAGCCAGCGGATGATGAGCGATGACCGCCGGCTTCGACCAGCGCTTCTGCCCACGCCTCAACCGGGTGCCAAA
>DATLZF010000504.1:0-12786 GCA_035574135.1 Candidatus Methylomirabilota bacterium | reverse complement strand
TCAATCGGCCACCATGACTGCTTCCCATGTTGGTCCTTCCCGTTTTCCACGCATGATGCGACTGCGGCAGTTGTTTGCCCGTGCTGCGGCGTTGGATGTCGCGGCCCGGGCCCGGGAAGAGGCCCGACGGCTGGCGCGAGGAGTCCGGCCGGGCGCACGCATCGCCGTGGCCGTGGGCAGTCGGGGGATCACGAATCTGCGGGTGATTGTCGCGGAAACGGTGGCGGCGCTGAAAGCGGCCGGCGCCGCGCCGTTCATCATCCCGGCCATGGGCAGCCACGGCGGCGCGACGCCCGAGGGGCAGGTCGCATTGCTGGCGGAATACGGTGTCACCGAGGCGACGCTGGGGGTGCCATTCGAGTCGGGCATGGATGCCGAACCGATCGGCGCCACGGCGCGGGGCATCGAAGTCCCCTTCAGCACCGCAGCCCGGCGTGCCGACGGCATCGTGTTGATCAACCGGATCAAGCCCCATACCGATTTCAGCGGCGCGCTCGGCAGCGGCCTGCTGAAGATGCTGGTGATCGGGCTGGGCAAGCGGGCGGGGGCGGCGGCTTTTCATCAGGCGGCCATCCGGTTTGGCTACGAGGAGGTGCTGCGGGAGGCGGCCCGGCTCATTCTGCAATCGCAACGCATCCTCGGTGGTCTTGCGGTGGTGGAGAACCAGTTTCACGACACGGCGCTCCTCGAAGCCGTGATGCCGGCGGAGATGGAGCGTCGGGAGGAGCAGTTGTTCGTCGAGTCGCGGAACCTCATGCCGCGCCTGCCGTTCGACGAAGTGGACCTGCTCATTGTGGATCGCCTGGGGAAGAACATCAGCGGCGCCGGCATGGACCCGAACGTGACGGGCCGGTGGGTGCACGGTTATTCGACCTTGCTGGCCGACCAGGTGCGCACGCGCCCGCTGGTGCGGCGGTTGTTCGTGCGCGAGTTGACCCCGGAGACGCACGGCAACGCCGTCGGCATCGGGCTGGCCGATTTGACGACCACGCGGCTGGCACGTTCCATCGACCATCGCATCACCGGCATCAACAGCCTGACGGCGCTGACTCCGAACGCGGCCAAGGTGCCCATCCATTTCGAGACGGATCGGGAGGCCATCGAGCGCGCATTGATCTCGTTGGGTGAACCTGACTCCAGCCGGGTGCGGGTGCTGCGCATTCTCGACACCCTCTCGCTGGAACTGGTGGAGGCATCCGAAGCCTACGTGCCGTCGCTGCGCGACCGCGCCGATTTGAAGGCGGAGACGGCGCTGGCGCCGATGGCGTTCGACGACGCCGGAAATCTGCGGCCGCTCGGCGAAGCGTGACCGCTCCCCCGGCATGCCGGGAGGCCCGGAGCGTTCAGCCCCTGAGCGCGGCTGCCTGATCGAGGTCGGTGCTCCGGCGATGGCGATAGATCGCGATAATGAGCGCCAGACCCACGGCCGCCTCCGCGGCGGCGATGGCGATGGCGAAAACGGCGAACATCAGGCCGTGCAGCGCCTCCGCCTGCGGACCGAAGCGCCAGAAGGCGATGAAATTCAGGTTGGCCGCGTTGAGCATGAGCTCGATGCCGATGAGGACGAGGATCGCGTGGCGACGGGTCAACGCTCCGGCCAGCCCGATGGCGAAGAGCAGTGCCGAAAGCAGCAGGTAAGGGAAGAGGGGCGTCATGGGCGTTCGGTCGGGGTTTCGGGTTTGGCGGCCTCCTTTTCCCGGAGGGCGATGATGACGGCGCCGATCATTGCCGCCGTGAGCAGCAGGCCGATGACTTCGAGCGGCAGCACGTAGTCCGTCATCAGACGGTCGCCGATCTGTTTGACGGCGGCCCGGGGCGGCGACGCCGGCGGAGGCCGGCTCGTGATGCTGCTGCTGCGGACCGCCCCCGCGATGACGCCGAACACCGCGAGCGCAATCACGACACCCCAGACCGGCAGGGCGGCAGGGGGCGCAGCCCGCGTCGGGTCGTCACCGCGGGTGAGCAGGATGGCGAAGACGATCAGCACGGCCACCGCGCCCACATACACGAGGATCTGGGCCAGCCCGATGAACTGCGCGTGCAACTGCATATAAAGCGCCGCCAACCCAATGAAGAGCACCACCAGCGCCAGGGCGCAATGGATCAGGTTGCGGAGCGACATCGCGGCCGCGGAGGCCACGACCACGAGCAGCGCGAGAATGGCGAAGGAGAGGGTCAAAGGGGGACGAGTTGAAAGGTTGAAAGGTCGAAGCGCGGCGCTTCCGAAGAGCCGGCTGCGAAGCGAGGTTGCCTTCGCGCTGTGGCTTTCGGGGTCATTTGGGGCTCAGTCGGCATAGCGGTATTCACGGGGGCCCACCTTGGCTTCGAAGGAACGGCCCAGCAGCCCGTACGGGAGCGCGAGGAGCGCGCCGCAGAGCAACCAGCGGACGGCGCCGTTCCAGCCCGCCTGTCCGGTGTGATGCCACACGGCGGCCACAGCCAGGTTGATCAGTGCCAGCGGCAGCAGGAACTTCCACGCGAGATTCATCAATTGATCGGCTCTCAATCGCGGCACGGTGCCGCGAATCCAGATGAACATCGCGATCAGGGCGAACAGCTTCAGAAAGAACCAGCCCCACGAGGGAAACCAGGCCAGCCACGCCCCCCCGAAGGGCGCTGACCAGCCACCGAGGAAAAGCGTGATGCCGAGGCCGGCGACCGCAAAGAGCCCCAAATACTCGCCCAGAAAGAAGAGGGCAAATTTGAATCCCGAGTACTCGGTGAAATAGCCGGCGATGAGTTCGGACTCGGCCTCGGGCATGTCGAAGGGCGAGCGGTTGGCCTCGGCCAACGAGGCGATGAAGAACAGGATGAATCCGGCCAGTCCCCACGGCGTGAAGATGTGCCAGTTGGCCAGCCAGGCGCCCGCGCCCGCCTCCTGCGCGGCGGCGATCCGCGGCAACGAAAGCGTGCCCGTCATCATCACCACCGCCACCGTCGAGAGGATTAGCGGCAGTTCGTACGAAATCATTTGTGCGATGGCCCGCATGGCGCCGAGCAGCGCGTATTTGTTGCGGCTGGACCAACCGGCCATGAACACCGCCACTTCCGTCCCGGCACCGACGGCGAAGAAAAAAAGCAGCCCGGCTTCGAGGTCGATCGCGGCCATGTTCCGGCCCATCGGCAGAACGGAATACGCCAGCAGCACCGGCACGACCAGCGCGATGGGCGCAAGGAAATGCACCACCTTGTCCGCCGCACGCGGCACCACGTCCTCCTTGATCAGCGCCTTGATGCCGTCGGCGACGAACTGCCCGAAACCCGCCAGCCGGATGTTCGTCAGTGGGATGCCAACCCGGTTGGGCCCGCGCCGGTTTTGAATCCGCCCCAGCGCCTTGCGTTCAACGACCGTGGTCACGGCGAAAAGCCCGGCGAAAATGGCGATGATGGGGCCGATCGAGAGCAGGATGGAAGCAAGGGGCTGCGCGGCGGCAGGCATCAGTCCCACTGCCCAGTGTTTGAGCGCAACGAAGAGTTGATCGAGTTGTTCGGCCACGATTCGTGGTTCGCTACAGTTCGGGCGCAGTGTGCCGGGCACCGGCGGCCGAAGCAAGAGTTGACCCGCGTCAACCCCGGAGGGCCGGTGGGCGCAGGCGGCAGAGGGATCAGCCCCTCGGCGCTGAGGTCGTCACGGCGGGAGTGGAGGGCTTGGCGGCCGGAGCGGCGGCTGGAGCCGGCGTGGACTCGGCGGGCGCTGGCGTCGCCGCGTTGGCCTTCGCTCTGGCTTCTTCGGCGGCTTTTGCCCTGGCTTCGGCCTCGGCACGGGCCTTTTCCTCGGCCTTGCGGCGTTCGTCCTCGCGCCGGGCGTCGATCTGGGCCGCCTCGGTGGGATGGATGCGCCGGTAGTAGGCGTTGGATTTGGCCAATTGGTCCTTGTGCAACAGCAGGCCCCCGAACCGGTCGGTGTTCGACAGCTCGAATTCGGTGTCCATTTTGATCGCGTCGAATGGGCAAACTTCGACGCAGATCTGGCAACTCATGCAAACGGAGATGTCGATGTCGAAGACGGCCGGATAAAACTGGGGTTTGCCGAGGTGGTCGGGCTTCTTGTCCTTGCTCTTGACGATGTAGATGCACTGCGGCGGGCATTCCTTTTCGCAAATCTGGCAGGCGACGCAGCGGAGGCCCTTCTCCCAGTCCTCGCCGTCGTGGACGAGGAAGGGAAACTGGCGCGTGGCCTCTTTCGGCGGAAGCCGTTCCTCAGGATACTCGACGGTGACGAGCCGGGCTTTGTCGGTGTAGCTGCCGACGAAATTGCGCGCCGTCTCGACCATGCCTTTGAGCAGTCCGGTGCCGACCATGGGGCGAGGCTACAGGCACGGCCCGTCTGCTGGCAAGCCGCAGGGCACCAGGGGTGCGACCTGTTGGGGTGGCGGGCGGGGCGAGGCACGTATGGGCCGGGGTGGCATGTTTGACAGGCCGGGTCCAGTCCTTATAGTTGCCCGCTCTTATGAACGGGAATCCGCATGTGGCCGTGGTCGGTGCGACGGGCGCCGTTGGCATCGAAATGATCAAAACGCTCGAACGACGCCGGTTTCCGGTGAGCAAGCTGACCTTGCTGGCTTCGGCGCGCTCGGTGGGCAAGAAACTGCGGTTTCGGGGCGAGGAGATCGCCGTTCAGGAGCTGCGGCGGGATTCGTTTGCGGGCATCGACATCGCCCTCTTCAGCGCGGGAGGAAGCATTTCCAAGGAGTTTGCGCCCTTGGCGGCCGCCGCGGGGTGCGTGGTGGTGGACAATTCCAGTGCATTTCGGATGGATGATGCGGTGCCTCTGGTCGTTCCCGAGATCAACGGGGCTGACGTGGCGGCGCACAAGGGCATCATCGCGAATCCGAACTGCACGACGGCCATCACGTTGATGGCGCTCTACCCGCTGCACCGTGCCTTCACCGTCAAGCGGATCTTTGCCTCCAGCTATCAGGCGGTGTCGGGGACGGGCGCCAAAGCCATCGAGGAACTCGATCGACAGGTGCGCCAGGTCGTGTACGGCAAGCCGGTCACGAAGGAAGTGTATCCGCACCAGATCGCGTTCAACGTTCTGCCGCACGTCGATTCCTTCCTGCCCTCCGGCTACACCAAGGAGGAGATGAAGATGGAGAACGAGGGGCGGAAGATCATGCATCACCCCGTGTTTCGCGCCAGCGTGACCTGCGTGCGGGTACCGGTGTATCGCGCGCATTCGGTGGCGGTCAGCGCCGAGTTTGAGAAACCGGTGACCGTCGAGGCCGCGCGCGAGGTGTGGCGAACTGCTCCCGGGCTTGACGTGGTGGACAATCCCGAGGCCCGCGAGTATCCGCTGCCGCTCCATGTTGCCGAAAAGGACAATTGTCAGGTGGGGCGTCTCCGGAAGGATTGCGCTCTCGACAATGGTCTGTGCTTCTGGGTGGTGGGCGATCAGTTGCTCAAGGGCGCGGCGTTGAACGCGGTTCAGATTGCAGAACTGCTGCTGAAGTAGGGTGCCGCTCCGGGGGATCAGCGCGGGACGAGCTGGTAGGTTGCGTGGTTTGTCGGGATGCCGCGGGCGTTGAACTCCGTCTCGAAATCCGTTTTTACGGCGAGCAACTCCGGTTCGGTCGCGATGAGATAGAAGTTCGGGCTGGCGGCAAACACCGAGCGCATCTGCGCGAAGTAATCCGCGTCATCCGTCCGCAGATGCACGCGGCCTCCCGGTTGGAGCACACGGGCGGCCGTCGCAACGAAGGCGGTATTGACCAGTCGGTGCTTCCGATGCTTTCGCTTGGGCCATGGATCGGGAAAATAGACGTGGATGGCCGCCACGGATCGGAGCGGAAGCAGGTAGTTCAGGAAGTAACCCGCCTCGATCCGCATCAGCCGCAGATTGCGCAGGCCAAGACGCCGGGCTTTGCGATCAAGCTTTCTCAACCGGCCGAGCAGGCGCTCGATGCCGAGGAAGTTGCTGCCCGGTCGTTGGGTTGCCCAAGTGGCCAGGAAAGTGCCATCGCCGGCCCCCAGCTCGATCTCCAAGGGCCGCGGGTCTGGAAATATGGCCGCCAGCTCCAGCGGCTGGAAAAAGGAGACGGGACGATAGATCAGACTGGCGGTTGAGGCCGCGGCGATCTTGACTTCAGCGGTGTTCATCGGTGATAACATGCGCCATACGACGGCGACGGGCTTTGCCGGAGCGCCAGCGCGACTGCATCGCCGGGTTATGGCTCGTCTCGCGTCGGAGATTCAAGCGGAGATGTCGTCCAGCCACGGGCTGGACGAGGGACGGATCCAAACGCCGGTCCTCGGACCGGTGGCGCGACGGCGATGAATGCGAAGCTTGAAGTCATCAATGCCCTGCACGGTCAACGGGATTGGCTTGAGTTGGTCCACGTTGAGATGGGACAGGGCAAGGAGATCCTGCTGTTGCTCCCCCCGGTGGATGCCTCGAAGGCCAAGGCACTGGCCCGGCTGTGCCACGCCTACGGCTATCACCAGCCTGCCGACCTGCCGCGGGAAGTTATCGAGCATTACGAGCAACTCCTCGACCTGAACGACTTCGCCGCCAAGGAGCACGGGATCACGTCCGAGGCGGTTTACTTCCTGCAGCCCCACCGAACCGAGTCCCGCGAAGTCCGGCTTCGGTAACGGTCTCCTTCTTGGTCAAATTCCCATCCTTCCCCCGCCCGTTCAGTGCCGGGCGAGGCGTGAGATTTTTCCCACGAAGCGTGATTTTCCCGCTGGCTTGGGCTCAAGCGGCCAGCCGGGGCGAGGATTGTGGGTGCCGTCGGGATCGAAGGGCTGCGAGGATGGTCTGCCCGCAGTAGCGGTTCGCGTAACAACCCGCTTTGGGGATGGTGGGCCGATCGGCTGTGTCGGCATCCAAATTCCGTGGGGAGGCTCGCAAGGTCGAGACCGGATAGTCGGTGGGGCAAACCTCCTTGGCTTCGTGCTGGCTTGGCCTTGGGGCTGCTCTGCCTTGTTTTGTGACTCTCCGCAGGATGTCGAGGTCCAAATGTTGTAACGAATCAGCCGATGTACTCCGAAATGAAACCCAAAGCTTACGATCCCAAGAAAACGCTCCGAGGGGTGGCCGCCTGTGGCAAGGTGCCGATGGACATCGCCGCGCGCCACGCGTTTCTGGGACGCCGAATCCTGAGTGAACTCCGTATCCTGATGCGTCTGGCCTTGTCCGCCGAGTCCCGCCCGGGGCGCCAGGGATCGCTGGCCGGACATGATGTGGCCTTGAACTGACCTCGCACCGGGGAGGGGAGGGCACCGCGCCGCGGTCTGGCACTCTCCTTCCCCGCTGCCGACTGCCGCCGGACTCCCGCGCCTGAAAACAAGACACAGTGTTGTCTTTCTCTGTCCCGCTGCGGGACAACGCTGACGCATCCCCGCCATTGCGAGCGCGGCTCCGGGGGCAAGCGATGTTTCGGCCCGACCATTGTCCCGGAGGCAGAGAGTTCGTTGCGACCCTTCGCATCCTTCTTCCCGCCTTCGCACTTCGAGTGTTGCCCCGACATCGCGCCTTGCCCGCAGGGACCGCTCTGGTGGCCAGGGGCTGCCGCGATTGGGAAAGGCCCGTGAGATCCGACGCCGGGCCAGCGAACGGTCCGCCTGCGCGGCGCCGTTGAACCCCTCCCCGTGAGCCCGGGGCCAGCAGGGGGAGGGGTAGCTGATTTGCAATTGCCTCATTTCAACTAAAGTCCGCCGGGCAGGCACCGATTAAAGCCCTCAGCCCTGCGCCTGCTCTCGCGCTGTTGCGAACGGACGCGCTCGGTGACGATGAACGATCTGACCCCTGGTTCGGCTCGAGGGCTCAATGCAATCCCCTCCGGCGACGGTCTGCTCGGTCGGGTGCTCCACCATCCCGTGACCGCCTGGGCCATCCTGGGAGTGTCGCTGCTGCTGACCGCGTTGGCGTGGTGGATTTCGAACGAATCCATGAAGCAACGTGTGCAGGATAGATTCGCGTTTCGCACCGGGGAGGTTCACGCCGACATCGGCAAGCGGATGCTGGAATACGAACAGGTCCTGCGAGGGGGCGTGGCCTTGTTCGCTGCCTCCGATGAGGTGACCCGGCGTGACTGGCGCGAGTATGTGGCGACGCTGCGTCTGGGCGAATTCTGGCCAGGCCTTCAAGGAATGGGCTTCAGTCTGCGGTTGTTGCCCGACGAGAAGGATGAGCACGTTGCCCGGATTCGCGCCGAGGGGTTCCCGAATTACGTCATTCATCCCGAGGGGGAGCGTTCCGAGTATCACTCGATCATCTATCTCGAACCCTTCGAGGGGCGGAACCTGCGGGCCTTTGGCTTCGACATGGCGTCGGAAAGCACGCGGCGGGCGAGCATGGAGCGGGCGCGTGACACGGGGTTGCCGACCGTCTCGGGGGTGGTGACGCTGGTGCAGGAAACGACCCATGACGTGCAACGCGGGTTTCTGATGTATCTGCCGGTCTATCGCCGTGGGGTGCCGAAGGACACGGTGGCCCGGCGTCGCGCGGCGTTGCACGGCTTCGTTTACAGCCCGTTTCGGGTCAATGACCTGATGCGTGGCATTCTGGGCGATCGTGTGCCGGATTTGGATTTCGCCATTTTCGATGGCGACACCAAGTCCACAAACTTTCTCCTCTACAGCACCAGCCCCAGCGGGGTCGCGGCACCCGCCGACCAGTCGTCGCTTCGGCGCGAGATGGCCCTGCCCTTGGGCGGGCGCACGTGGACCATTCAATTCTCGGCGCGGCCCGATTTCGTGTCGGGTTTTGAGTTGAAGCAGCCGCTCGCCGTGGCCGTTGGTGGGCTTGTTGTTGACCTGCTCCTGTTCTACGTCATCGCTTCCATGTCCCGCCAAAAAGACCGGATCGAGCGACTCGTGACCGAGCGGACGCAGGAGTGGGATGCGGCCAACCGGGCCCTTCGGTCCGAGGTGGCCCAGCGTCGCAGGGCCGAGGAAGAATACGCCCGCTTGAATGCCGAGCTGAGTTCTTTCAACCGGCTGGCCATCGGTCGCGAGCACCGGATGATTGAGCTCAAGCGGCGCATCAACACGCTGTCGCTCGAACTGGGCCGGCCCGCTCCCTATGACCTGTCATTTGTCGGGACGGAACCCGCCGTGTCTCCGGTCAGCAAGGGAGATTTCCAGTTATGATGACCGGCGCCTCTTCGTGGCTTGTGGGCCGGCAAGTGTTGCTGTGGGGCGGTGTTGGTGCCGTCTATTTCGCGGCGGCGCGGCTGGGGCTGATGTTCGCGTTTGTCGAGCAGAAGGTGACACTGATCTGGCCGCCGACTGGTGTGGCGCTGGCGGCGTTGCTTGTCTTCGGTTGGCGCGCGCTGCCCGGGGTGGCGATCGGCGCGTTTGCGGCCAATGTTTCGGCCGGTTCGCCCCTGGTCTTTTGCCTGGCCGCCAGCATCGGTAACTCGCTGGAAGCCCTGACCGGCGCATGGCTGTTGCGGCGGTTGCGCTTTCGCAATGAACTCGACCGGGTTCGGGACGTGGCGAGTCTGACCGTGGGTTCCGCGGTCGTGAGCACGATGGTGAGCGCGACCATCGGTGTGGCCGGTTTGTGCCTGGCCGGCGTGGCGCCGTGGAGTGCTTACGGTTCGATCTGGCGTGGGTGGTGGCTGGGCGACGCCATGGGGGCATTGCTCTTCGCGCCGGCGCTGCTCACCTGGGCTTCCGGTGGTGTCCGTGGATGGCCGCGGTCGCGCCTCTGGGAGGTCACGATCTGGGTTGTCTTGCTGACGCTGGGGGCGGGGTTCCTTTTCCTAGGGCATGTGCCCGCCGCGCTGAGGTATCTGCCCTTGCCTTACTTTCTTCTGCCGGTGTTGTTGTGGGCCGCGGTGCGTTTCGGTCCAATCGGGGCGGCCACCGGCAGCTTGCTGGCTTCGGCCTTGGCGGTGGCGGGCACGGCTGCGGGCACGGGGGCCTTCGTGCGCCCGGTGCTCCAGGAGAGCTTGACGCTGCTGCTGGTATTCATGGCGTTGTTGACACTGGTGTCCCTGACGCTGGCGGCGGTCGTGGCCGAGCGAGATCAGACCGAACAGCGGGCGGCCTGTCTGAAAGCCGAGCTGGAAGACAGCGTGCAGGAGCGGACGCGACAGTTGGAGGCCGCCAACGAAGCGCTGGCCGCGCGCGCTGCCGAATTGCGGGCCCAGCAGATCGCGGCGCTCAATCTGGCCCAGGATGCCGAGGAGGCCCGTCAATTGGCTCAGGCTGCCAACCAGGCCAAGAGCGAGTTTCTCGCCACCATGAGTCACGAGATTCGCACGCCGATGAACGGGATCATTGGTTTCGCCCAACTCCTCTCCGAGACGCCGCTTGATGAGCAGCAACGCCAATTCACCGAAACCATCCGCCATTCCGCCGAGGCGCTCCTCACGCTGCTCAACGACATCCTCGACTTGTCCAAAATCGAGGCGGGCAAGCTGGTGGTGGAAAACATCCCGTACGATCTGAAACGGCTGGTGGAGGAGGTGGCGTCGCTGCTGCGGAGCCGGGCTGAAGAGAAGGGGCTGGAGTTGAGACTGAACCTGGCGCCGGACCTCCCGCACCGGTTGATCGGGGATCCCGGGCGCCTGCGGCAGGTCCTGTTGAACCTGGCCGGGAACGCTGTGAAGTTCACCGAGCGCGGACACGTAACGATTGAGGTGCGGGGTCAGGGGCAGGAGGCACGAAGCACGGTTGCCCCGATTCCGGTGCCCGACCCATCCCACCTCCTGGTTCAGATCACTGACACGGGCATCGGCATTCCGAAAGATAAACAGGGAATGCTCTTTAATCGGTTTACCCAGGCCGACGGCTCGACCACGCGCAAGTTTGGAGGCACGGGGTTGGGGCTCGCGATCTGTAAACGCCTCGTCGAGTTGATGGGCGGGGAGATCGGACTCGAAAGCGAGCCGGGCCGTGGTTCCACGTTCTGGTTCACGCTGCCGTTGCAGGTGGACGAGGGATCCGAGGGAGGGCGTCCGGCGGAACGAATCGAGGGATCACACACTCGGCCGCTGCCCGTGATGGACAATCCCCGGCAGCCCATCTCCCCGATCGTGTCTTCCTCCGGTGCCGCCACCCGCCCCTGGCGCGTGCTCGTGGCCGAGGACACGGTCACCAACCAGGTGCTCGCCACCCATTTGTTGAAGAAGCTGAACTGTTCCGTGGAGGTCGCTGCCAACGGTTTGGAGGCCGTGCGCCTGTTCGAGGCGTCGTCGTTCGATCTGATCTTGATGGATTGTCACATGCCGGAAATGGACGGCTACGACGCCACGGCCGAAATCCGGCGGCGAGAGGACAAATCGCGGCGCGTGCCGATCGTCGCCCTGACCGCCAGCGCCATGGCGGGCGACCGGGAAAAGTGTGTGGCGGCCGGCATGGACGACTACCTGACCAAACCCTTGCGCCCCGACGATCTGCGGACCGCGCTGGAGCGGTGGCTGCCACGCGCTCCGCTGATGGCACCATGAAACGCCCGGCGACCTCCGCAAGGGGATCAAGCGACGTGGCGTGGTTTCCGATGCAGTTGGGGAACGAGTGAAGCGCAACGTGATTCGACTGCTCGTCTGGGCATGGGGTGGGCTGGCCGCGTCAAGCCCGGCGGCGCTGACCTGTGTGTCGTGTCGGCAGACGCCGAAGGAACCGGTCTTCCTGTTCACTTCGCCGGCGCTGCGGGATCAGGTGCTTGTCTGCCAGTCCTGTTCGCAGCTCACCACGGCCTGCGCCCTGTGCAGCATCCCGCTCCGGACGAACTTTCTACGGTTGGACGATGGACGGTTTCTCTGCGAATCGCACGCCAGCCGGGCGGTGTTTTCCGAGCCGGAGGCGTTGCGCATCTGGGAGGAAACCAAGCGGGAGATGTTTCGCTTGTTCGGCGGGGTGGGGATTCTCCCGAGCCGCAACATCAGCGTGAGCCTCGTCGATGGCACCAGGCTGGCGCAGTTCCATCGCTTGCAGCGTTCGGCCCACGGCAAGGCATTGACCCTGGGCTTGACGCGCACGCGGCAGACGGGCCCCGGCGAGTTCGAGCACGCGATCTACCTGCTCAACGGCCTCAACCGCGAACGGCTCATGGCCGTGTGCGCTCACGAATACACCCACGCCTGGCTGCACGAAAACGTGCCGGCGGAGCGCGATCTGGCGGCGGATACGGTCGAGGGTTTTTGCGAACTGGCCGCCTATCATCTGATGGGGCAGATGGGGTGGGATTTGGAGCAACGGGTGATCCTGGCCAACAACTACACGCGCGGCCAGATTGAGGCGCTCGTGCTAGCGGCCAAGGATCACGACTTCTCCCGGATCACCGAGTGGGTGAAGAACGGCCGGGATGGATCCCTGACGCCGGGCGATCCCGGCCGTGTGCTTGCGTTGAACGAGCCGCCGCCGGCGCCGCTGTTTCCTTGGGCGCCGCAACCGCTGCCGCCGTTGCCGGATCGACTCGTCCTCAAGGGTATCTCGGGCACGGCTCGGCGCCGCTTCGCGCTCGTCAACAACCGCACGCTGGCCCCGAACGAAGAGGCCCTGATCCGCCTGGGCAGCTCGAATGTGGTGGTGCGGTGCCTCGACATCCGGGAGCGATCGGTGTTGCTCAGCGTGAACGGCTCCCCGCAGCCGGTCGAACTGGTGTTGAGCGCACGCTGATTCCGCCCCCGGTCGGGGGCGAATCCCTTCCCTCGTTCTTCGCGAGAATCCGGGACAAACCTCAACGGCTGCCGTCGCGGCGGAACGCTCGGACGCGCGGTCCTCGGCGAATCCCGTGTCCGCTCTGGAATTCCGCCATGAGATCTTGCCGATCTCTTCACAGCAACCATGCCTTCCACGCCTCCTCGTCGAAGCCGACCTGTCCGCCGT
>DATLZF010000503.1:0-8182 GCA_035574135.1 Candidatus Methylomirabilota bacterium | reverse complement strand
GGACCAGTTCGACTACTACCGACGCCTTGTGCTCCAGGCGCAAACCGAGATCGCCGACACCTACTATCTGCAAGGCAAGTTCGCCGAAGCCGCCGATTTCTTCACCCGGCTGCTCAAACAGAATTCCACGGAGCTCAACATCGCCGTCATCCGCTACAAACTTCTCCGCTGCCTCTCCATCCTGGGACGCCATCCGCAGACCGTGGCGCTGGCCGAGGAATACGTTGAGAACCATCCCGACACGGCGGAATTGCCCGAGGTCCGTTTCCTCCTCGCCTCCTCCCTGAAGGCCATGGGCCGCAATCGCGAGTCCATGCAGCAGGTCCTCAAGCTCCTTGCCGCCCAAAGCGAGTTCGCCACGGCCAACCCCGAGATCTGGAACTACTGGAAACAGAAGGCCGGCAACGACATTGCCAACGACCTCTACCGCGATGGTGATTACCTGCACGCCCTCGAAATTTACCTCGCCCTGGCCGAAATCAGTGCCTCGCCCAACTGGCAGCTCCCGGTCCTCTATCAAATCGGTCTGGTCTATGAACATCTCAACCAGCGCCAGAAAGCCATTGAGCGGTATGACGTCATCCTCGGCCGCGAAAAGGAACTGGCCGGACCAGCCGGCACCCCGGGACTCAAGGCCCTCGTGGACATGGCTCGCTGGCGCAAGGAGCATCTGACCTGGCTCGACAAAGCCATGGTCACCGCCCAAGCGCTGAAACTCGCGCCCCCGCCTGCCGCCACCACCAACGCCACCTTGCGCCCCCCCCTATGAATTCCCCGCTGGACATGTTGACAGACCTCCACGGCCACCTCGCCCAGTGCCGAAAGCTGCTTCACCTCGTCGAACAGGAGCGCCAATCGCTTGGCTCAGCCGAAGCGCCGGCCCTGAAGGAGCTTTACGCCCAGAAGCGCGCCCTGCTGCCCGAACTCGACCAATCCACCGCCCGCCTGCGCCGCCATCGCGAGGCTTGGACCCGCCTCGACCCCGCCGACCGGGCGCGCCAACCGGAGCTGCAGGCTCTTATCCGTCAGGTGCAGGATGTCATCATGCGCGTCATCGTCCTTGATCGCGAGAACGAACAAAGTCTTCTGCGGCGCGGACTCATGGCGCCGGGCACCCTGCCGTCGGTGAATCAACAGCGGCCTGCCGTGGTGGCCGATCTCTACCGTCAGGGCGCCAACAGCCACCAACCCTGAGCAGGCGGCGAAGCTCCGGCTTTCCCGGAACGAGTGCCCGCCCTTCGAGCCTCTCGCCTGCGCGCCAATTTGTAACGGAGCCTGACCCCGTTGGCGATTGATGCCGCAGTCGGGCTTCGATTACAACACCGCCAGCATGTGGTCGGTCATCCTGCTCGTCCTCGTCGCCGTCGCCCTGGCTGTCGTTTGGATCTGGCGGCAGCAGTGCGCCGCACTCCGCGCCCGCGCCCGGGCAGCCGAGGATGCGCTGGCCGCACTGCGGCGGCAGCACGAGGAGATCGCCGGCCAGCGCCTGGCCGAACAGCAGGCCCTTTTCAACAGCATGGTCGAAGGAGTCCTCGTGCTCGACGCTGCCGGTCGCGTCGAACTCGTCAATGCCTCGCTGCGGGCCATGTTCGGGCTCACGGCGGACGTGCGCGGCCAGTCCATCCTCGAGGCGTTCCGGCTTCAGGAGCTCAATGACGTCGTCCAGCGCCTGGCGTCGGAGCGAACGGTGCATGATTGCGAGATCGAATTACCCGGCCTGCAAGAACGCTGGCTGGAGGTCAACGCCTCGGCCATTCTCGACCGCCACGGCATCCAGCGCGGCGCCATGCTGGTCTTTCACGACCTGACCCGGATCAAGCAGCTCGAGAACACGCGCCAGGAATTCGTCGCCAACGTCAGCCACGAGTTGCGCACGCCGCTCTCGCTCATCAAGGGCTTCGTCGAGACCCTCCTCGAGGGGGCCAAGGACGACCCGGATACGGTGACGCGGTTCCTCAAGACCATCGAGAAGCATACCGACCGTCTCACCTATCTCATCGAGGATTTGCTCGCCATTTCCCGGTTGGAGAGCGGTCGGGTGATCATGAACCGCGACGTGGTCCACCTGCGGGACGAAATCCAGCGCGTTGTCGATGACCTGAATTCCCGCGCCACCGAGAAGCAAACCATGGTGGAAAACACCGTGCCCGCCGCACTGACGGCCCGCGCCGATGCGGATCGGCTGCAACAAGTGCTGTTCAACTTGATCGAGAACGCGATCAAATACGGCCGGCCCAGGGGACACGTCGTCATTGCAGGTCACGAACGTCCCGATGGCAAGGTCGAGCTGTCCGTCCGGGACGATGGCCCAGGCATCCCCTCCGAGGCTCGGGACCGCGTCTTCGAACGGTTCTACCGGGTGGACCGCGCCCGCTCCCGCGAAACAGGCGGCACCGGCCTTGGCCTGTCCATCGTCAAGCACATCGTCCAGGCCCACGGGGGCGAAGTCTGGCTCAAAAGCGAGCTCGGCCAAGGTACCACTTTCTTCTTCACCCTGCCCAAGGAGTAGTCTTGCCGCGAGCGGCCTCAGCCGTGCCGCGGGTGGGCGTGGCGCTGGGCTGAACGGTCAGCCGCAAAAATGATCTCGTGGGTCTTCAGCGCGTGCGCCAGGTTGGTCAGGGGCATCTCGACACCCTGTTCCAGCGCCTGAAAGAAGGCCTCGAACTGCGTCTGATACGGATGATCCGACACGTCGCCCGAATCGAGCAGCTTCATGGACAGTTCGCTCCACCGGCCCTTGTCCAGCCCGCCAAGCAGATTCGAATGGAATTTGTTGTCGAGCAGGCTCCCCTCGCTGCCCACCAGGTGGACGTGGAAGTAATACGGCTGCAGACAGTCAATGATCGACGCCACTTTGCCCACCCGGCCGTCCTTGAATTTCAGGATCGTCACACTGCTGGTCGGATACTCGTAACGGCTGAAGTACCGGCTGGTGGAGTGCGTCGCGTAACTGCTCACCGTCTCGACATCCTCGCCCATGCAAAGCAACAGGGCATCCAGGGCGTGGCAGCCCGCCGACAGCAGGCTGCTCCCGCCGGCGTCCCGCCGCGTGTTCCACCGATACTGGCCATACCAGGGACCGATGCCGTGATAGTAATCCACCTCGCCGTAATGGATGCGCCCGAGGAGCCCGCGATCGATCACGGCTTTGATGGTCAGGAACTGGCTGGAGAACCGGCATTCGAAGCACACACACGTCTTCACCTTCGCCTCCTGCACCGCCTTCTGGATGGAGAGGCAATCCTCCCAATTCAACGCCAGCGGCTTTTCGATGATGAGATGCTTCCCCGCTCGCGCGGCGGCAATCGCGTGTTGAGCGTGATCCTGCGGATAGCTGCAGACCGACACGACGTGCAGGGACGGGTCCGCCAACATCGTCGCAAGATCCTGGTAGGTGCGGATGGCCCCGCCATGACGCGCGCTCAGGGCCGCGGGATCCTGCGGACGCGAAGACCACACGGCCGTGACCTGGGCGTGCGGCGTGGCGTTGATGGCTGCGATGTGCGCACCACTCACCCAACCGTAGCCGATGATGCCCACGTTGTACTTCTTCGCGCTCATGGATGCGGTATCGCCAAATGCCAACCTTCCCTCAGACGTTTGTCAAACCAACTCCCGCGTCTTCCACTTTCCCGTTGCTTCGCAGAGCGGGCGGACTACAGTCGGTGCGTCACCTGAATGCGGCGAAAACGAACGGACTCGGACCGTGAAAACTCGCGTCAACATCAAGGTCAACGGCGTTGCTCAGGAACACGACGTCGAACCCCGCACCCTGCTCGTCCAGTTCCTGCGCGAGTCATGCCGGCTCACCGGCACCCACGTTGGTTGCGAAACCACTCTCTGCGGCGCCTGCACCGTCCTGCTCGATGGTCAGGCGGTGAAATCCTGCACCGTGCTCGCCGTGCAGGCCGACGGTGCCGCAGTCACCACCATCGAAGGACTGGCCCGGGACGGGCGGCTGCACCCGATCCAACAGGGCTTCTGGGAATGCCATGGCCTCCAGTGCGGCTACTGCACCCCGGGGATGATCCTCTGCGCAGCCGACCTTCTCAGCCGCAATCCACGCCCCAGCCGTGAGGACATCCGGCACGCCCTCGACGGCAATCTGTGCCGCTGCACCGGCTACTCCCACATCATCGACGCCGTCGAGTGGGCAGCGAAGAAAATGGCGAAGACGCCCTCGACCCAATGAGCTTCGCGGGCGACAGAGTTGCACGACCGCATGAGTTATCCGGCGATGGCCGCGCCCCAACGCGACCCTTGCAAGCCTGCAACCCCCGCACCGCGCGACATCCGTAACTGCCAAAGACAACTCTATGGCCACCAGCGACACCAAGGGCTACGTCGGCCGCGCCCTGAAGCGGGTCGAAGACCCCCGCCTGATTCAGGGCAAGGCGACTTACGTGGATGATCTCGTCCTGCCCGGCCTGCTGCACATGGCCGTGCTCCGCAGCCCCCACGCTCATGCCCGACTCAACAGCATCACCACCGATCCGGCGCGAGCTTTGGAGGGCGTGGTCGGCGTCTTCACCGGCGCCGATCTGAACAAGGCCTGCGGCACCATTCCCTGCGCCGCCCTCGCGCCCGGCCAGAAAGTGCCACCGCAAACCGTGCTGGCCTCCGCGCGTGTTTACTACGTCGGCCATCCCGTCGCCGTCGTCGTGGCCCGGGATCGCGCCATTGCCCGCGACGCCTTGGACCTCATCGAGGTCGATTACGATCCGCTGCCCGCGGTGACCGACCCGGAGAAGGCGCTGGAGAAGGATGCGCCGCTCACCCACCCCGAACTGGGCACCAACCTCGCCTTCACCTGGTCTCTGGCCACGGGCGACCTCGAGAAGGCCTTCGCCCAGGCCGACCGCGTGGTGAAGGCGCGCATGGTTCATCAGCGGCTGATCCCGATGGCCATCGAGCCGCGCGGCTGCGTCGCCAGTTGGCATGCGGGCGAGCAATCGCTCACCCTCTGGACCTCGACGCAGATCCCGCATCTCGTTCGCACGCTGCTGCCCGCCATGATCGGCGTGCCGGAGAACAAGCTGCGCATCGTCGCCCCCGAAGTGGGCGGCGGCTTCGGCTCGAAGCTCAATCTGTACGCCGAGGAAGCCATCGCCTGCCACCTGGCGCAACGGCTCGGCGCGCCCATCAAATGGATCGAATCCCGTCGCGAGAACGCCACCTCCACCATTCACGGCCGGGACCAGGTGGGTGAATACGAAGTGGCGGTGAAGAAGGACGGCACCTTGCTGGCCATCCGCTCGCGCACCATCGCGGACATCGGCGCCTACAACCAGCTTCTCACCCCGGCCATCCCCACCCTCACCGGCTCCATGCTGCCGGGTTGCTACAAGCTCAAGGCCCTGCGCATGGACATTCAGGGCGTGTACACCAACAAGATGTGCACCGACGCCTACCGCGGCGCCGGCCGGCCCGAGGCCACTTACACCATCGAACGGCTCATGGACATCGTGGCCGCCGAATTGGGCCTGGACCGGGTGAAACTGCGCCTGAAGAACTTTCCCAAACCTTCCGAGTTCCCCTTCGGCACCGCCTCGGGGCTCACTTACGACTCGGGCAACTACCAGGCTGCGCTCAAAAAGGCGCAGGAACTGGCCCAGTGGGACAAACTCCTCCAGCAGCAGGCCGCTGCGCGCAAGGCCGGCCGCCTCTTCGGCATCGGCCTGAGCACCTACGTCGAAATCTGCGCCCTCGGCCCCTCAAAGATGATGTCCGCCGGCGGCTGGGAATGGGGCTGTGTGCGCATCGAAATGAGCGGCAAGGTCACCGTCATCACCGGCGCCACGCCCCACGGCCAGGGCCAGGAAACCACCTTCGCCCAGATCACTGCCGACAGACTCGGCGTCCCCATCGAAGACGTGGTGGTGCTGCGCGGCGACACCGCCGTGGCCCACTACGGCCGCGACACCTACGGCAGCCGCGCCACCGTCATCGGCGGCACGGCCATCCTGATGTGCATCGACAAGATCATCGCCAAGGCGCGCCAGCTCGCGGCGCATCAGCTCAAGGCCCGGGAGAAGGATGTCGTGTTCAAGGACGGCCGGTTCTTCGCCAAGGGCCGCCCCAAGCACGCGCTGACCCTGGCCACGCTCGCCGCCGAGTCCTACGTGGCCAAAAACATCCCCAAGAACTGGGAGCCCGGCCTTGAAGCCAGTAGTTTCTTCGAGCCGCCCAACTGCACCTACCCCTTCGGCACGCACATCGTGGCCGTCGAAATCGATCGCGACACGGGCGACATCGAGATCGTGAAATACGTGGCCGTGGACGACTGTGGCCCGCAGATCAATCCCCTCCTGGTGGAAGGCCAGGTTCAGGGCGGCATCGCGCACTCGATCGGCCAGGCCCTCTTCGAGCGTTGCGTGTACGACGACAACGGCCAGTTGCTCACCGGCGAGTTCACGGACTACCCCCTGCCCCGCGCCCGCGACATTCCCGAATACAAGCTCGGGCACACCGTCACCCCGAGCCCGAGCAATCCGATGGGCATCAAAGGTGTGGGCGAGGCCGGCACCATCGGCGCCACACCGGCCATCGCCAACGCCGTTCTCGACGCCTTGGCGCCGCTGGGCGTGCGACATTTGGACCTGCCATTCACGCCGGAGAAGGTGTGGCGGGCGATCCGCGCCCACGAGCCGCCACGGCGGTGAACGGAGGTCACCGGCATCACATCATGGAACGCCCCGGCTGCATGAACGAGACGCCCAACGCGCTCTCTTCGAGCGCGCCCCCAATGCATGACGGCCCGTTGTATCTCCCCCTTTCACCCCGTCACGACACAACTTCGGCACCACTGCAACCCCGCCGCCCACTCGTATGATCCCCGCCCGCTTCCACTACCACCGCCCGCAGTCGCTTGACGAGGCTCTCGGGCTGCTCGGCTCGGTCGAGGACGCCAAGATCCTCGCCGGCGGGCACAGCCTTCTGCCGGCCATGAAGCTGCGCCTCGCCCAGCCCCGGAACGTCATCGACATCGGTCGGATCCCCAACCTGAACCACATCCGCGAGCAGAACGGGCGCATCCACATCGGCGCCCTGGCCACCCACCACGCCATCGCCACCTCCGACCTGCTGCGCTCCCGCTGCCCCCTGCTGCCAGAGGTTGCGGCGGAAATCGGCGACGTGCAGGTGCGCCATCGCGGCACTCTGGGCGGTTCGCTGGCTCACGCCGACCCCGCTGCCGATTGGCCCGCGCCCATCCTGGCGCTGGATGCCGAGATCGAGATCGCCGGGCTCGCCGGACGCCGCGTCGTTCGCGCCGCCGACTTCTTCGTGGACATGATGCAGAGCGCCGTGCAACCGAATGAGATTCTGGTGGAAGTCCGCGTGCCGGTTACCACGGCGT
The DNA here is from genome assembly GCA_035574135.1 of Candidatus Methylomirabilota bacterium. Taxonomy (GTDB): domain Bacteria; phylum Verrucomicrobiota; class Verrucomicrobiia; order Limisphaerales; family DATLZF01; genus DATLZF01. The sequence continues at coordinate 825 of DATLZF010000503.1, read as the reverse complement.
CGGTCGCCTACGCCAAGTTTGCCCAGAAGGCCAGCGGCTTCGCCATCGCTGGCGCGGCGGTCGTCGTCAACACCCACGCCCGCCGCGTCCAGGTGGGCATCACCGGCGTCGCGCCAAAAGCGTATCGCGCCACCGCCGTCGAGGAGGCCCTGGCGGGTAGCACGCTCAATTCCGCGGCCATCGCCCGCGCCGCCGCTCGCGCGGCCGACGGGATCGAGGCTCTGAACGACATCCATGCCTCGGCCGAGTACCGCGCGCACCTGGCCTGCGTGCAAACGCGACGCGCGCTCGAAATGGCCGTGTCGCGGTGAAGCCGATGCCCAGCCCCATCCGCCCCGGCGCGCTCTGCTGGGCCGTCAGTCTCATGCTGCTGCCCTTGTTCGTCCGTGCGGCGGCGCCCAAACTGCCCGACCATCTCGATGTGGCGGCCATTGATGCCTTCCTCGCCGCCACAGTTCGCCCTCCGCACCACGTCGGCCTCTCGGTCGCCATCGTCCAGGAGGGCCGGCTCGTGCTGGCGCGTGGTTACGGCGAGCGTTCCCGCAGCGACCGCCGCCCGGTGGAGACGAACACGCTGTTCGCCATCGGTTCCGTCAGCAAACAGTTCACCTGCGCCTCCATCCTGCTGCTGGCGGAGGACGGCAAGCTATCCGTCACGGACAAGGTGGCGCGCTGGTTCCCGAACCTCACCCGGGCTGACGACATCTCCGTGCTCGACCTGATGACCCACGTCTCGGGCTACCCGGACTATTACCCGCTGGATTTCGTGGATCGGCGCATGACGACTCCGATCGGCGAGGATGAGTTGCTGCAGCAATACGCCGG
>DATLZF010000502.1:0-5772 GCA_035574135.1 Candidatus Methylomirabilota bacterium | reverse complement strand
ATCCCGCGCGCTGCGACGAATTCACCCCCGTTTGCAGGCCTTCGGCTCACTCGCGATGTGATTGGGGCGGTCTTCGCGGGCACGTCAGGCGACGGCCGGGGCGCCAAAGTGCTTTTGCAGGACCAATGCGATGGTGCCGCGAAGGCGGGGTTGCAGGGCCGGATCGGTGGGCACGATTCTCGTCGGCGGGTGGGTGGGGAGGCGGTCGCGGAGCACTCCATCGATGACTGGGGCTACTTGAGACCACGCGCGAGTCACCTCACCGATGACCACCAGTAGATCAGGCGCCAGGGCCGTCATCAACATCGCCAACCCCGCCCCGAGGTAATAGGCCATCCGCTCGATCGCTTCTTTCGCCTTCGCATCGCCCTGGTCGGTCAAACGCAGAATATCCTCGAACGAAGGCAGCGATGAGGAGGCTTTTGTCGATCGGGAAAGGGCTTCCGCGTAGTAGCGGACGGCTGCCGAATTGGAGCCACACGCCTCCCAGCAACCGCGGTTCCCACACTTGCAGAGGGGGCCATTCTCGAGCAGCGTGACGTGTCCGAATTCGCCGGCCAGCCCGGTGGGGCCGCGCACGATTTGGCCGTTCAGCACCATGCCCACGCCGATGCCTTCCGACACGGTGACGGCTACGATGTTGCGAACATTCTCCGGGTGCCGACCACTCCAGAGTTCGGCCAGGGCGCATGCATTTGCTGCATTTTCGAGTTCGACAGGAAGGCCCGTTGCGTCCGCGAACATGGCCTTGAGATTGCGTTTTGCCCATCCCAGATTGGGTGCGAAAACGAGCTCATGAGTGGCGAGGTTAACCCGCCCCGGTAAACTGACGCCCATGCCTTCGTAGGTCACTTCGGAATGGCCTTGCATCAGCTTTCGAACGTGCGCGGCCACCTCTGGAATGAACTTGTCCGGGTTGCGCCCAGTCGGCAGCGATACCTGGGCCATGAAGACCATGTTGAGGCACGCCAGCCCGATCGTGGTTGTGCCGGGGCGGATGTCCACACCCACCACACCAGCTCGCTCGCCGTTCAAGTGCAGGAAGGTCGGCTTGCGTCCTCGCGCCGCATGGCCGACGGCACCCTCGACGACCCATCGCTCGGCGATCAGTTGTTCCGTGATCAAAGAGACGGTGCTGCGCTGCAAACCTGAGTGACGGGATAGGTCGGCTCGGGAGATTGGCTGATGCTTCCGGATCAGATTGAGCAGAATGCGGCGGTTGATGTCCCGTGCGGTTTCGCTCGTGGCCACCTGAAAATCTGTCAGATCGATCTTACGCACGCTCTGAGCTTGGCTCTCGGTTGTCTTTTCTCGCTCAACAACAAACCGGCCTCGATCGAGTGCTTGGCCTCAGGGGAGGCACGCATGATTTTTCACCTTGTCGTTTCGACATGGGCTCCATAGAAGGATGCCACGCTGCACACCCTGAGATTCACGGCTCACCTGCATATTTGTCTTTATTGTCTGTAACCACAACAAATCACTTCATCCCCCGAATGCAAGCTTTCGGACGCACAACATTCCAGACGGTCTTGCGAACGCTGGGTGGCGTCCTCGGTGGGATGACCCTTGCCCTCACAGCCTACGGGGTCGGGCAGCCCCGGCTGATCGAATTTGCCCCGCTGGGGGGCGGGTTCGAGTTGGTGCGGGCGGGGAAGTGTGCCCCCCTGTGGGCGGAGCCGGGGGATTACCAGGGGGTCCTTCGCGTGGTGATGGACCTGGCGACGGACATCGAGCGAGTGACCCGCTCCCGTCCCATCGTGAGTCATGAGGCGCGGCCGCCCGGATCCAACGTCGTTCTGGTGGCAACACTCGGCCGGAGCGGCGCGTTGGATCGTTTGGCGCTCGCGGGCAAATTGGACACGGGCTCGATCGCTGGAAAGTGGGAGGCATTTGTCATCGCGGTTGTGTCTGATCCGTGGCCGGGAGTGGCGAAAGCCCTCGTCATTGCCGGAAGCGACAAACGCGGGACCATCTACGGAGCATACGAACTGTCCGAGCAGATCGGTGTGTCGCCTTGGTATTGGTGGGCTGACGTGGCGCCGGATCAGCACGATACGTTGGTGGTGCGGCCGGGAACGTACATCGGCGGTCCACCTGCGGTCCGGTATCGGGGTGTGTTCCTGAACGACGAGGCGCCGGCTCTGTCCGGTTGGGCCCGGGAAAAATTCGGTGGCTTCAATCACCGATTTTACACCAATGTCTTCGAACTGCTCCTTCGCCTCAAAGGCAACCTGCTGTGGCCGGCGATGTGGAACAATTCCTTTGCCACCGACGATCCGGCCAATGCCCGCCTGGCCGATGAGTACGGCATCGTGATGGGGACCTCCCACCACGAGCCCATGATGCGTGCCTGGAAGGAATGGACGTGGGCCGGACACCCGAAAGGCTCTTGGGACTATGCGAAGAATGCTCCGGCCCTGCGCGCCTTTTGGACCGAGGGGCTCCGTCGCAATCGAGCCTTCGAGAAGATCATCACGCTGGGGATGCGCGGCGACGGGGACGAACCCATGTCGGAAACGCAGAGCGTGGCGTTGCTCGAACGGATTGTGGCCGACCAGCGGGCGATCATCGCGGGCGAGCTCGATCCAGCGGTGGAACGTGTTCCGCAAGTGTGGGCGCTCTACAAGGAAGTGCAGGGCTACTACGAGAAGGGCATGCGGGTCCCCGATGATGTCACGCTGTTGTGGTGCGACGACAACTGGGGCCATCTCCGACGCCTGCCCACGCCGGACGAAAGATCGCGCGCCGGGGGCGCCGGCGTGTATTACCACTTCGATTACGTGGGCGGCCCGCGCAGCTACAAGTGGCTCAATACCACACCGCTCCCAAAGATTTGGGAGCAGATGCATCTGGCCGACCAATCGGGCGCCCACCGCATCTGGATTGTGAACGTGGGCGACCTCAAGCCGATGGAGTTCCCCATCGAGTTTTTTCTCACGTTCGCCTGGTCGCCGGATCGCTGGCCCCGGGAACGTTTTCCCGACTTCACTCGCCTCTGGGCGGAACGCGAGTTTGGCGCGGCGCACGCGGCGGAGATCGCTCAGATTATCGCCCGCTACACCAAATACAACGGGCGCCGCAAACCCGAGCTGCTCGAGCCCGATACCTACAGTCTCGTTCATTATCGCGAAGCGGAGACCGTGCTCGCCGACTGGCGGGCCATCACGACCATGGCCGAAGGCATCCAACGTTCCTTGCCCGCAGCGCTTCACGACGCTTTCTTTCAACTCGTGTTGCATCCGGCCAAGGCTTCGGCTCTCGTAAACGAGCTCTACATCACCGTCGGGCGAAACCGTCTGCACGCTGCCCAGGGCCGGGCCGGAGCCAACACCCTGGCCTCGCGGGCGCGGGAGCTGTTCAAAGCGGACGCGGAACTCTCGCACGAGTACAATCACCGGCTTGCCGGTGGCAAATGGAATCACCTCATGGATCAGACGCACATCGGCTACACCTCGTGGCGGGAGCCCCGCTCGAACACGATGCCGGCCGTGCTCGAGATCGAGGTGCCCGAACCGGCCCGGATGGGGCTGGCCATCGAAGGGTCAACCTCCTCATGGCCGGGGGCGGAGACTAACCCGGTGCTGCCCGATTTCGATGCCTTCAACCAGCCGAAGCGCTACGTGGAGATCTTCAACCGGGGACGCACCCCGTTTGTTTTTACGGCCGAGACCAGTGCGCCATGGATTCGGCCCCACCCGGATGCAGGCCAGGTGCGGGAGGAACAGCGTGTCGAGGTGAGCATCGACTGGAGCCGGGTGCCGCCGGGTACGAATGAGGGATCGATCACCTTCCGCGCGACCGGCACGGCGGTTACCGTGCGGTTGAGGGCCGTGCATCCCTCGCATCCCACCCGCGATTCATTGGAGGGTTTTGTCGAGGCTGATGGATACGTGTCCATGGAAGCCGTGCATTTTACCGCCCGCGGTGACGCGGGGGCCGTGCGATGGGAACCGGTCGAGGATCTGGGCCGGACGTTGTCCTCCATGACGGTCTTCCCTGTGACGGCCCGCAGCGTGATGCCGCCACACGATGCCCCATGGCTGGAGTACCGGATGTTTCTCTTCACCACGGGCACGGTGGAAGTCGAGGCGCTGCTGGCGCCTTCCTTGAACTACGCGCCAGATCGCGGCGTTCGGCTCGCTCTCTCTTTCGATGACGAGCCGCCCCGGGTGGTGACGGTGTTGCCGAAAGGTTACGTTGTGGACGACGGCGTGCGGGACTGGGAGGAATCCGTGAAAGACGCCGTCCGCAAGGTTCGCTCCACCCACCAGATCGCCCGGCCCGGTTATCATGCGCTTCGGGTCTGGATGGTGGATCCTGGCGTGGTGCTCCAGAAACTGGTGGTCAACACCGGCGGTGTGCGGCCGAGTTACCTCGGACCGCCGGAAAGCTTCCGGCGCGCTGCTTACGCGGTCCGCTGACCCCGATCACATGAGCGATTTACCGGGACCTGCGGACCGTATCGCTGGCTGCCCACCTTGCGAGCGAAGAAGAGCCGGGCCGTTCCCTTGCCCGTGGTGTCCGCGTGAAGTCGCCTTTGCCCCTGGGGCTGTGCACTGGCCGCGCCGCCTGCGCGGTCACGGCTGAAGCATCCGCCGCAAGAATTCGGGCCGATTCGTGGTGATGCCATCCACGCCGGCGTCGCGCAGGGTTCGGGCGGTCTGCGGATCGTCCACGGTCCACACGTGCAGTTTCAAGCCGGCGGCGTGGACTTTCTTCACGAAGGCGCCATCAATGGGAAACTTGTAATCCAGATCCAGGCCGTCGAGCCGCGCCGCCTCGGCCCGGGCGATGAGCTCTTCCAGCTCGGGGAACCGGCCCGTGGTCGCGTCCTGCTTGTAGCTGACCAACCAGTACACTTCGTGCGCGGGGAACCTTTCCTTGGCCGCCCGCGCCGTTTCGTAGTGGAAGGTGATGATGCGCAACTGCACCGGTCTTTTGCCGGAAGCGCGGAGGACCTTCTCGAGTGCGGGCAGGATCTCCACCCGCACCTTGATCTCGAGCAGGATGAACTTGTCGTCCGGGATGGTGGCGAGGATGGCGTCCAGGGTGGGAATCTTCTCGCCCGTCCAGGCAGGGCCTTTCCAGGATCCCACGTCGAGATCCTTGAGTTCAGCCCACGTGCTTTGGGCCACGCGGTTGCTGACGCCGCTGACCCGCAGGGTGTCGGCGTCGTGGAGAACGACGAGGTGGCCATCCCGCGACAGATGCAGGTCCGTCTCGATGCCGTCCGCGCGCTGGGTCCAGGCCAGCTTCATGGCGGCCAGCGTGTTCTCCGGGGCGTCGTGCGAGGCACCGCGATGGGCGACGATTTCGACCGCGGCGAGGGGAACGGTGGCGGTGAGCAGTGCGCCTGCGAGGGTGCGTGCCAGCCAGTTTTTTGCGGCATTCATGGTGCGATGGCATTGACGATAGAAGCCCGCCTTCCGCGCTGTCGAGCAGATGTCAGCCCCAATCCCGCTCAAGGCCCGGCTGCGTTCCTCGGCCATCGGCCGAAGCCGGGGCCGCCGAGCACAGGTGAGGTCATTGCCCGCGGGCGAAGGGCCCTGCGCGGGCCTGCGGGAAGCGTCGAGGCGGCGTGCGGGCCGGCCCGCTGAGCCGGGGCAACGGTTGTGCCGGAGGGCGGATCGGTTTTGCGTGAAGTTGTTCAACCCGGCGACGCAGGCGCTCCGTCAGCAGGATCTCACCGAACCGATCAAGTGTGCTCGTCGGCTCCCTGCCCGTAGCTGGCGAATTTCGATCGCTTGCTCAGAAGGTGCCGCACGCGCC
>DATLZF010000501.1:0-5909 GCA_035574135.1 Candidatus Methylomirabilota bacterium | reverse complement strand
CCGGGGCTGCAGTACGACGGCGCCATCCAGAAGTGGCACACCTGCAAGGGGACAGAACCCATTCATTCGACCAACCCCTGTTCCGAGTACGTCTTTCTTAACAACACCGCCTGCAACCTCGCCTCGTTGAACCTGATGAAGTTCAAACGGCCGGACGGCACGTTCGACATCCAGCGCTTCAAGGCTGCGGTTCGCATCTTCATCACCGCCCAGGAGATCCTGGTGGACAACGCCAGCTATCCCACCCAGGAAATCGCGGAAAACTCCCACGTCTTCCGCACGCTCGGCTTGGGCTACGCCAACCTGGGCTCGCTGATCATGAGCTACGGCCTGCCGTATGATTCCAACGAGGGTCGAGCGCTGGCGGGCGCCCTCACAGCCATCATGACGGGCCACGCCTACGAACAAAGCGCCGCGATTGCGCGTGTCATGGGGCCCTTCAAGGGCTATGCCGATGCTCGATGCGCGGGGGTGAACAAGCCCGTCGCCAGGGACAACATTGAATCGATGTTGGGCGTCATGCGCCTCCATCGGGCGGCGGTGGAGCAGATCCAGCCCAGTGGCGAATTCAACTACCTCAAAGAGGAGGCTCGCACTTGTTGGGACCGCGCGTTGGCGGCGGGGCAGGCGTACGGCTACCGCAATGCGCAGGTGACCGTTCTGGCGCCGACAGGAACCATCGCTTTCCTGATGGACTGCGATACGACGGGGGTCGAGCCCGATATCGCCCTGGTCAAGTACAAGCTCCTGGCCGGAGGCGGCATGCTTAAGATCGTCAATCGCACGGTGCCGCAGGCCCTGCAGCGTCTCGGATACAGTCCGTCGCAGGTCGAATCGATTGTCGCCCATGTGGAGAAGTACGACACCATCGAGGACGTGGAGGAGGGAGGGCAAACAGTACGCAGCGGGCTCAATCCCGAACACCTCGCCGTCTTCGATTGCGCCTTCAAGCCCTATCGCGGCCAGCGCAGCATCCATTACATGGCCCACCTCGGCATGATGGCGGCCGCGCAACCGTTCATCAGCGGCGCCATCTCAAAAACGGTGAACCTGCCGCAAGAGTGTTCGGTGAGTGACATCCGCGATGCCTACGTGCAGGCCTGGCGCATGGGGTTGAAGTGCGTGGCCATTTATCGCGATGGCTCCAAGCGCTCCCAACCGCTCAACACAAAAAAGACGTCCGAGGGCGGCGAGAAGGCGGCCGTGTCCGAGCCGGCCACGGCAAGCCTCGAGGCCCGTTTGGCGGAATTGGAAGCGGAACTGGCCCGATTGCGCGCCGAATCCGGCAAGCCCCTGCGGCGTCGGTTGCCCGAAACCCGCGCGGCCATCACACACAAGTTCGACATCGCCGGACACGAGGGCTATATCACGGTCGGCCTCTTCGAAGACGGCAAGCCGGGCGAGTTGTTTGTCACGATGGCCAAGGAAGGACGCACCATCGGCGGGCTGATGGACACCATCGGTGCGCTGACCAGCATGGCGCTGCAGTACGGAGTGCCGCTCGAGGCTCTGGTGCGGAAGTTCGCCCACCAACGGTTTGAACCCAGCGGGTTCACCAAGAATCCCGAAATCCGCAACGCTTTTTCCATCACCGATTACGTCTTCCGCTGGATGGCTTTCCAGTTCATACCGGGCTACCGACAGGCCAATTCATCGGCAGCAACCCAGCCGGAACTGGCGATTCCCGGGTTGTTGGAAGAGGTGAAAAGGCATGTGAACCGCCCGGTGCCGGAATTGCCGTTGGCGGAGGATACCGACGTCATCGCGGTGAAGGCCGCCGCTGGTTCCGGGGGCCAGAAAGCTGAGGCGGGCACTCAGGGCCGGGTGATGGCGAGCCTGAGCGATTCCATCGCCCATTTTCAGCAGGATGCGCCGACCTGTCCCAACTGCGGCCATGTCGCGGTCCGGAACGGTGCCTGTTACAAGTGCTTGAATTGCGGCGAGAGCCTCGGCTGCTCGTAGATAGGGATTGCTGGTGTCGGGAGAAACCCAGCCGGGGAGTCGCAAGGTTCCCCGGCTTTTTATTGAGCTCCCGCCCGACGCAGCGACCACGCAATCTCAGGCTGCCCTTCCCATCGTCCTGAGCGTTCTTGCGACTTCGTGTCCCGATTGGCACGGAGAAGCCGCTCGAAGAATGTTGTTCGGTCGCCGCCCACGCGGTTTGCCGAAAGCAGGTGTTAAAGATGTTAACCGACAAGCGGGCGCGAAAGACGCATCGCCGTGTGCCATCCCCGCAAGTGTTGGCGTACGGCTCCCCACCGTCGTGCGCTGGAGGGGCTGGATGGTCCGCACTCCGAGCGACAGGCGGGAACGCAAGGGCTGTGGTCCGCGCGTGGGGGGCCGAACTTCTCCGCTGCGACCCGGAGGCGCGCGAAATCCTTTCGCACCTTTTGGTGGGACACCGGCGGTTGATTAAGCGCCGGCCTCCTCGATTTGCAGGGTGCGGCCGGGCGGGTTGACCGGCCATGCCTTGTCGGAGGTGAAAAACTCAAGGGCGTGGAGTTTGCCGTTCTCGACGGAGAGCACACCGCCGAAGCCGTATTGAAGTCCAGCCATCTGATCGGACAGGTTCGACCTCACCTTTCGCTCTTGGTCGGCGATTGCCATCCGGTCAAACGCACTCCACTCAACGAACAAATCAACTCCGGTGGTGTTACGCTTCTTCACCGTCAGCGACGCAAGTTGATGGCGAGGTTGTGAGACGGGCGGCGTGTCTTGCGACAGCAACGCATCACGCTTCTCGTCCCAAATCTGTGAGCGTCGCAGCGGTCATTTGAATGCAGTTCCAAGATGCACAGTGCCGTCAACTCCCCAATCATTACGATGCGCACGGACTCGGCAGTTCAAGCAGGCGGGAGGGGGTGTGCCGAGGGCGGCAGAGATCGGAGGGGCGAGCGTTCGGCTCAGCCGGCGCAAGGCCGATTTGCGATGATCCCCGCAGGTGGCGCAGAACTCATCGAGGATGCGCGTCTTGTGCAGCCGACCGGCGCGCTCCCAGCGGCCGTGAATGGAGACCAGGGCCTTGCGTTTGGACTTCAGACTTGTGTTCGGGGCCTGGGTGACCACGACTGTGAGTCAACGTATCGGCAGGCGCCTCGTCCATCTCCCAGCCCCGGTAACATGTAACATTTAGTTCGAGCCAACTCGGGGCGAGTGGCGAGCTAGGAAATAGTTGTTGCAACGAGAAGTTCGTTTGTTACTATCCGCGCTCCGTTTCCCCGAGACGGTTGGGGGGAAGGACACATAAACGCAGCAATGCCAACGATTAATCAACTCGTCCGGAAGGGACGAAGCAAAGTTCGGTTCAAGTCCAAGTCGCCCGCCTTGGGACGTGCGCCGTTTCGTCGGGGAGTCTGCCTGCAGGTGATGACCCGCACGCCCAAGAAACCGAACTCGGCCATGCGCAAGGTGGCGAAGGTGCGCCTGACCAACGGCTACGAAGTGATTGCCTACATTCCGGACGAGGGCCACAACCTGCAAGAACACTCCATTGTGCTGGTGCGAGGGGGGCGTGTGAAGGATTTGCCCGGTGTGCGCTACCACATCGTGCGAGGCACCCTGGACGCTGCGGGCGTCGAGAAACGCCGCGTCAGCCGTTCCAAATACGGCGTCAAGCGCCCCAAGGAAGCCAAACCTGCCGCCAAGTAAAGCCCGGCCAGTTTTTTATGTCACGACGTCGTCAAGCAGTGAAGCGCCCGTTGGTCGAGGATGCGAAGTATCACAGCGTCCTCGTCACCCGTTTGGTCAACACCGTCATGCGCGGAGGGGGCAAGAGCATCGCGCAGCGCATCGTGTACGGCGCCTTCGACCAGTTGGCCCAGGCCAACGCGGGCGCCAACCCGCTCGAGTTGTTGCAGCGGGCTGTGGACAACGCCAAGCCGCGTTTGGAGGTGAAGCCCCGGCGCGTGGGCGGCGCCACATATCAGGTGCCCATGGAAGTGCCGGCCGACCGCCAGGTCTCCCTGGCCGTGCGGTGGCTGGTGGACTTTGCAGACGCCCGCAAAGGCACGCCCATGATGAAAGCGCTGGCTGCCGAGATCATGGACGCTTACCAGGGGCAGGGCAACGCGATCCGCAAACGCGACGAGGTGCACAAAATGGCGCAAGCCAACAAGGCATTCGCGCACTTCCGCTGGTAGGCAACGCTAACTGAGCAGACGCCCCGAGGCCGCAGAACGTCGGGGCGTTTTTATTCTCCCAACAACATGCAAACGGTAGTCGAAAACAAAGCGATCAATTCGCCGAACCGTCAGTACTCCCTGGAGCGGACGCGCAACATCGGCATCGCGGCGCACATCGACGCGGGCAAAACCACCACCACGGAGCGCATTCTGTTTTACACGGGCCTCATTCACAAGATTGGCGACGTGGACGACGGCAATACCGTGACGGACTGGATGGAGCAGGAGCGCGAGCGTGGCATCACGATCACCTCCGCCGCCGTTACCTGCTTCTGGACGCAGAAGAAGGAGGACGGACTGGAGAAGTCCTTCGCCGGCGTGCCGCATCGCATCAACATCATCGACACCCCCGGCCACGTGGACTTCACGGCCGAGGTCGAGCGTTCCATGCGCGTGCTGGACGGGGCCGTGGCCGTTTTCTGCGGGGTTGCCGGCGTGCAGCCCCAATCCGAAACCGTGTGGCGGCAGGCCACCAAGTACCGCGTGCCGCGCGTGGCGTTCGTGAACAAGATGGACCGCACCGGCGCAAACTTTGAGAATGCGCTGAACGACATGCGGACCAAGCTCAAGGCCTACGCCTACCCGGTCTTCCTGCCCATCGGCGCCGAGGAGAAATTCGAGGGCGTCATCGACGTGGTCAACCAGAAGGCCATCGTTTGGGGGCCGGGCGACGTGGTCAACGAAGGGTTGCGCTACGAGGTGAAGGAGATTCCCGAGGCGCATCGAGAGCGTGCGGCGCGGGCGCGGGCGGAGTTGGTGGATGCCGTTTCCAACAAGGACGACGCCATTGCCGAACTGGTGCTCGAGGAGAAGCCGGTGGACGCGTTGGCGCTCAAGGCGGCCATCCGCCGGTTGACCTGCAAGATCGAACTGATCCCGGTGCTGTGCGGCTCGGCCTTCAAGAAGAAGGGGGTGCAGCCGTTGATCGATGCCATCGTCGATTATCTGCCCAGCCCTGTGGATATTCCGCCCGCCGAGGGCACCGAACCGGGCACGAACAACGTGGTCAAGGTGGAGCCCAACGACAACAACAAATTCTGCTCGCTGGCCTTCAAGTTGTGGACAGATCCCTACGCGGGCAAGCTGGTGTTCTTTCGCGTTTACAGCGGGATGCTCAAGAAGGGCGACACGATTTACAATCCGCGCACGCGCAAGCGTGACCGCGTCAGCCGCCTGATGATCATCCAGGGCAGCGAACGCAAGGACATCGAGCAGGTTTATTCGGGAGACATCGCGGCGTTGGTGGGCCTGCGCAACATCACCACGGGCGACACACTGTGCGAGGAGTCTTTCGATGTGATGCTGGAGCCGCCGACGTTCCCGGAGCCGGTTATCAGCATGGCCGTCGAACCGAAGACCAAGGCGGATCGCGACAAGATGTCCGAGGGCTTGCAACGTCTGGCGGAGGAGGACCCGACCTTCCGCTGTTTCACCAACGAGGAGACCGGCCAGCTCATCATCGCCGGGATGGGTGAGTTGCACCTGGAAATCATCATCGACCGCCTCAAGCGCGAGTTCAAAGTCGAAGCCAATGTGGGCGCGCCGCAGATCGCCTACCGCGAGACCGTGACGCGCGATGCCGACGGCGAGGGCAAGTTCATCCGCCAGTCCGGTGGGCGCGGCCAGTACGGGCATGCCTGCATCAAGATCCAGCCCAACGAAAAGGGTAAGGGCGTCGAGATCGAAAACAAGATCGTGGGCGGCGCGATTCCGAAGGAGTACATCCCC
>DATLZF010000500.1:0-14767 GCA_035574135.1 Candidatus Methylomirabilota bacterium | reverse complement strand
ATCGATGTGCGCGACCGGAACGAAGCCCTGCAAAACGCAGCCCAGTGGCCGTCGGCCCGCCTGGGTAGCATTGAAGTGCGGCCTTTGGAGACGGGGCTTCCGCAAGAACGCCGCTATGCGCCCGCACCGAAAGCGGCTCTCGGCCAGCACCCCTGAGCCGCCGGCGAATCCTCGAACGACGCAGACCTTCTCTTTTTCAGTTTCGTGGCCATGTCGAAGATCACTCCATTTCTCTGGTTCAACGGCCAGGCCGAAGAAGCTGCCGGGTTTTACACCTCCATCTTCAAAGACTCGAAAATCATCAGCACCTCGCCGATGACCGTCAGCTTTACCCTGGCCGGCCAGGAGTTCATCGCGCTCAACGGCGGGCCGCTATTCAAGTTCACCGAGGCGGTGTCGTTCTCCGTGAGCTGCGAAACACAGGAGGAGATCGACTACTTTTGGGACAAGCTCTCCGCCGGCGGCCAGGTGCAGCGATGTGGCTGGCTGAAGGACAGGTTCGGCCTCTCCTGGCAGATCGTGCCGGCGATCCTGGGCGAAATGCTGAACGACAAGGACGCCGCCATATCACACCGCGTCCTGCAGGCGATGCTCCAGATGGTAAAGCTGGACATCCAGCGACTGAAGGACGCTCATGCAGGCAGGTGATGCGGGCGGCCATCAGACCACCGAAATCTTAACGATGCAGACCAGATTTGATCCGCCTTTACTCCGCGCGCCGTCACCAGTTACGGGCTCCAAGTTCGCCAGCGTAGGACGACATCGCCGTCTGGTGGCGAGGCAAAGCGGATCGGCTGATCTCCCTCTCCTCAGGAGGCGAGGACCGCGGTGGGCACGGGGGCCGGGTGGCGCCAACTTCGCAACGATGCCGGCGGGCGGGGCGCTGGACTTTCGCGCGGTTGCTCGGGTCGTCTCCTTCGGGAAAGACCCTTTGCCGGCCGGCGTGGCGTCGGCGCCACGCACAGGGGAAGCAGGATCAGGAAACAAAAGCCAGCAAAGCAGCAAACCATGAGCACAATCCGGGTATTGGTCGGCACGAAGAAGGGCGCGTTCATCCTCACGGGAGATGGAAAGCGCAAGAACTGGGACGTGAGCGGACCGCACTTTGCGGGCTGGGAGGTGTACCATCTCAAGGGTTCGCTGGTGGAGCCGGACCGCATCTACGCCTCGCAAACCAGCGGCTGGTTCGGACAGGTCATTCAGCGCTCGGATGATGGCGGCCAGACGTGGAATCCGCCGGGCACAAAGCCCGAGGACTTGATGGGGCCGGATGGCTTTCCCAGGGCCGGCGCCAGCAACATGTTCGCGTATGAAGGCGAAGTGGGGACGCACAAATGGTACGACGACACTCAGCACCCCTGGGAGTTCAAGCGCGTCTGGCACATCGAACCCTCGTTGACCGATCCTGACACGGCTTACGCGGGCGTCGAAGACGCGGCGATTTTCAAGACCACGGACGGGGGCAGGACCTGGAAGGAGCTGCCCGCACTCCGTGGCGTCAAGGGCGCGCTTTGGCAGCCGGGCGCGGGCGGCATGGCGGTGCACACGATCATCGTCGATCCGAAGAACCCGAACCGCATTTACATCGCCATTTCGGCGGCCGGCGCGTTCCGCACCGATGATGGAGGGCGGACCTGGAGGGCGATCAATCGCGGGTTGAAGTCACAGTATGAACTGCCTGACCCCGACGCGGAGGTCGGTCATTGCGTGCATCGCATCGCGCTGCATCCGTCCCGGCCGGACGTGTTGTTCATGCAGAAGCACTGGGACATCATGCGCAGTGACAACGCCGGAGAGCAGTGGAGCGAGGTCAGTGGCAACCTGCCGACGGATTTCGGCTTCCCGATTGACGTTCACGCGCACGAACCGGAGACGATTTACGTCGTGCCGATCACCAGCGATTCGCTGCACTACCCGCCGGACGGGAAGCTGCGCGTGTACCGCAGCAAGACGGGCGGTAACGAATGGGAGCCTCTGACCCGGGGGCTGCCCCAGAAGAATTGCTACGTGAACGTGCTGCGCGACGCGATGGCCGTGGATCAACTCGATCCGTGCGGAGTGTACTTCGGCACGACGGGCGGGCAGGTGTATTGTTCGGCGGATGGCGGGGATTCGTGGGAAGCGATCGTGCGCGATTTGCCCGGGGTGCTGTCCGTCGAAGTGCAGACGTTGAAGTGACCGCCGGCGGAGTTTGCATGCGCCCGCGGCCGTTGATTGGCGTGCGCGACCTGGAAGCGAGCCGTCGCCGGGACCGGGCGCATCGGCACGGCTCCACCAGTGAACCCCGGCTCCCGCCGGGCAACAGGCTGCCGCTCCGGTTTGAAGTCGAGGACTTCGACGCGGCCCTGACCAGGACCGCGGATGGAGATCGGAAACCCGCGCCGCGCGAATGAAAAACCGCTGCAGAATGATCCGTGTTGTTCTCCCTTATCACCTCCGCAATCTCGCCCGCGTGGATGGAGAGGTGACGTTGGAAGTCGTCGGCCCGGTGACGATTCGCGCTGTCCTCGACTCCCTGGAGGCAAAGTTTCCGGTGTTGCGCGGGACCATCCGCGATCACGGTACGCTCAGGCGGCGGCCGTTCATTCGCTTCTTTGCCTGCAAGGAAGACCTTTCACTGGAGCCGCCGGACACCCTGCTGCCCGACGCCATCGTGAAGGGCGAGGAACCGTTCCTGGTCGTGGGCGCGATGGCGGGGGGGTAATCGCGCGCGCTTCGAGGGCGAGGCGTCTCGAAACGCGAGTCACACCGACTGCAGCCGGTTCAAACTGCGCAGGCTCCTGGCGGCGGCGCGGAGCGCGGTCGCGGCTCCGGTTGGCGTGACGATTTTTGTGTGAATGCGAAGCGGCGCAGCCGGGTCCAATGCCCCGTTATGGAACGCACCCAGGTAGCCCCACAGACCGTGTCGAAGCCCGGTGCCCCAAACGCGGCCCCGAAGCAGGCCGGTTCCTTCCACTTTGGTTCCGGGCGCGAGAGCCATTCCTCCGTTCGCGTCACGCGATGTATCATCCATCGGGCTCAGATGGAGCCGGCGCTGCTGGGACGGTACGCGCAAAGGATGGCGAAGCCGCTGCACTATTGAGCGTGAGCCGGTCGGTGCCGGCGCAGTGGTAAGGAACTCGCCACGTCGAGACCTCCGGTAGAACCGGGCCCTGACGCCCGACGCCCGCAAGCGGGGCGGCAGGATGCCGGCATCGGAGGAAGCCTGAAGCCGGTATCGCGGCCGAAGCAAACCCCGTCTTGGGAGGCGTAGTTTGGCGCCGGCCGGCTCGTTGGACGACCTGCCACGGGCTGGAACTGCGGCCGCCGGAGGCGGCAACGCGACGTGTCACGGAGGTGACTCGTGGTCGAACTCGATCAGGGTCAGCGATCGGCGGGGCGGGGAACGCATTTCCATCCGTTTCAACTGCCAGCGGCCGTCCACCTTGGTGAGCTTGTCCACCTCGAACTCCTTCACGAGCTTGCCTGCGGCATCGTAAGCCTCGGCCACGAGCACCCCGTCGGCTTCGGCATCGATCCAGGACACGACGCGGGCATACCCGGCCGCGGCGCCCGCGGCGGGACGGCTTTCCAAGACCTGGCACGCCCGGCCCTTGCGCGTCTCGCGTTTGAGCAGGTGTTGGTGCGGCCAGTGCAGAAACTCCAGCCCCAGATCGAGCAAGGCGAAGTCCGAACCCGCCAGTCCCGCCGCCAGTGCATCCCCGGTGACGACCGCCAGCGTGTTCGAGCCGCGGGCGTGGAGATACACGTTGCGGTCGCCGAGGACATGCTGAACGACGAGTCGCTCGCCCGGCTGGGCCGCCGTGGCGGGGATTTGGTAGGTCATCTGCCAATTGGTGGCTCCACCGACGAGGCGGCTGACCAGGGGCAGAATCTGGAGAGGCTCGCCCCGGCGCCGAATCTGGAGCTGGCCGCGGAACTCGACGCTCTCAGCGGGCACCGCCCGGAGGAGACGTTGAGCAATGGCACGGCCCTCGGCGGCGGGATTGAGCACCGGAGCGAATGAAGACGGCTCATTCTTGCCCGATTGGGCCTGGAGGGGCGGCAGCAGCCCCAGCCCGGCGAGGAGCATGGCCACCGGCGCTCTCATGAGGCGGGGCGCAACGCGAGGGGAATCAACTCCGAGATGCGCCGGACGAAGGAGACGGTCAACTTGCGTCGCACTTCCTCCGGCACTTCCAGCCAGTCGTGGCGGTTCTGCTCGGGGAGGATGACGTGCTTAATGCCGGAGCGGGCGGCGGCCATGACCTTCTCTTTGATGCCGCCGACGCGCAGCACGCGGCCGCGCAAGCTGATTTCGCCGGTCATGGCGACGTCGGAGCGAACCAGTCGCCGCATCAGCAGCGAGGCGAGGGCCACGGTGAGGGTGGCGCCGGCGGACGGGCCATCCTTCGGGGTGGCGCCCGCGGGCACGTGGATGTGGAGGTCGGTTTTCTCGAAATCCACGTCAAGTTGAAGTGTTTTGGCCTGACTGCGCAGGTAACTCAGCGCGGTGTGCGCGCTTTCTTTCATCACGTCGCCCAACGAGCCGGTGAGGGTCAGATTGCCCTTGCCGGGCATGCGGGTGGCCTCGATGAAGAGGATCTCGCCGCCCACCGGCGTCCAAGCCAGGCCCATGGCGATGCCGAACTCGGTGATTTTCTCGGCCGTCTCCGAAAGAAACTTGGGCTGGCCCAGGTATTCGAGCAGCGAGGCGGGCGAGATGGTGAGCGGCTGTGTCGGCTGGCCGCGGCGCGCGAGAATCTGGCGGGCGGCCTTGCGGGCGAGCGAGGCGATTTCGCGCTCCAACTGGCGCACGCCGGCCTCGTGGGTGTAGTCGGCGATGAGTTTGCGGAGGGTGGCGTCGGAGATGCGGACCAGCTTGGCCTTGAGGCCGTGTTCGCTCAGTTGCCGGGGGACGAGATAGCGGCGGGCGATCTGGAGTTTCTCCACCGCGGTATAGCTGGGCAGTTCGATGACTTCGAGCCGGTCGCGCAGGGCCGGATGGATGGGATCGAGCCAGTTGGCCGTGGTGATGAACAGGACCTGCGACAGATCGAACGGCAGGTCCAGGTAGTGATCCATGAAAGCGCTGTTCTGCTGCGGATCGAGCACCTCCAGCAATGCGGAAGCGGGGTCGCCGCGGAAGTCGGCGCCGATTTTGTCGATCTCATCGAGGAGGATGACCGGGTTGCGCGTTTCGAGGCGGCGCAACGTCTGAATGATGCGCCCGGGCAGGGCGCCAACGTAGGTCCGACGGTGCCCGCGGATTTCTGCCTCGTCGCGCAGGCCGCCCAGGGCCAGACGGCCGAACTTGCGTCCGAGTGCATCAGCGACGCTCTTGCCGAGAGAGGTTTTGCCCACGCCGGGCGGGCCGACGAGGCACAGGATGGGACCCTTGAGATCCTGCTTGAGTTTGATGACGGCGATGAACTCCAGCAGCCGCTCCTTCACTTTCTCCAGGCCGTAGTGCTGTTCGTTCAGGATGCGGGTGGCGGCCTCGATGTCGAGGGTGTCCTGGGTGGTCTTGTTCCACGGCAGGCCAATGAGCCAGTCGAGGTAGTTGCGGGTGATGGCGTATTCCGCGACGGAGGGGGACAGCTGCTGGAGCCGCTCCAGTTCCTTCAACACCGTCTTCTGGACATCCGGGGGCAGGGGTTCCTTCTCGATCTGCTCCCGCAAGGCGGTGACTTCGGCGGTGACGGGGTCGGTTTCGCCCAGTTCCCGCTGGATGGCGCGCAACTGTTCGCGGAGGAAGAAGTCGCGTTGGCTCTTGGCCATGCTGCTGGAGACGTCGGCCTGAATCTTGGAACTGAGGGCGCTGACTTCGAGTTCGCGTTCGAGGAGCGGCTTGAGGCGAAGGAGACGTTCTTTGACGGAGGGAATCTCGAGCAGCTTCTCCCGTTCCTCGAGGCTGAGATTGATGTTGGCCGCGATGAGGTCGGTGAGGTTGCCGGAAGCCTCGGTGTTGAGGGCGGCGATCTTCACCTGCTCGGGCAGTGTGGGCGTCAGCCGGATGATCTCCTGGAACTGCTGGTTGACGTGCCGCGCCAGGGCCTCCGCCTCAACGGAGTCCTCCGTCACGTCCTTGAGCACCTTCACTTTGGCGCGCAGGTAGGGGGAGCGGGCCTCGTAGTCGGTGATCTCCACGCGCCAAAGGCCTTCGACCAGAACGCGGACGGTGTTGTCCGGGAATTTCAGCATTTTCAGCACGCGGGCACCGCAGCCGAAGCTGTAGAGGTCCTCGGGAGCTGGATTGTCCACCTCGGCGCGGCGTTGCAGCACGAGGGCGAGCAACCGGTCTCCCGCCACCACGTCATCAATGAGCCGGATGCTTTGGGCGGTATCGACCAGCAGCGGCGCCACCATGCCGGGGAAGATGACGATGTCGGAAAGGCCCAGGACCGGCAGCACCGAGGGCAGGCTTTCGGCTGAAGCCTTGGGCATGGTGTCCTTCCGCGGCTCACCGGAGGACCCGAGGATGCGTATGAATTCGGTATCGGAGGTCATCCGCAGAGCGTCTTCCAGCGGGTCGTCCGGAGAACGGCGGAGGTGGGCGCGATCACTTGAGGTCGGAGATCTGGACCTGGATCTTCTTCGTTGGTGGCGGCGCCAGTTTCGGGATATCGATCTGGAGGAAGCCGTTGGTGTAGGCGGCACGGGACTCCTTGAGATTGTACTCCGGGGGGATCTCCAGCACGCATTCGAAGGGGCCGTAATTGATCTCCATGACCAGGAACCGGCAGCCGGCACCGCGACAGCCATCGGGCCGCTGCCCTTTGATGAGGAGAAGGTTCCCCTCGACTGCGATCTCCAGATCCTCCTGCCGCATCCCCGCCAGTTCCACGCGCACCACCAGGGTTTCGTCCATGACGAACACGTCGGTGTTCGGTATCCAATAGGTCTGGCCAGCGGGCCGGCGGGTCATATTTGAAGCAGACTTGTTAAGCGACGAGTTGATCTTGCACATGGCAGCGATCCGTTGAGACTCTACGCGCAGCCGGGCCTTGGGTGCAAGCACCGGTGTTCACCGCGTTTTCAAGGTCCATTCGGGCCGGCTTCCCTTGCTGCCGCGCACGATCAGCGGGCGCGGCAAGGGGTGTTCCCGGCTATCTCCGACTGAGCAACCACACCGGCCCGAGCCACAAGACCCGGATTTGCGTGGACGAAGATAATTCTTGGCGAAGATCGCCGCGGTGCATGCGACAATGCTCAAAGCCACTGCTTCCTGGAACGTCACGGCGCCAAGATACGCGCAACTTGCGCCCGTGCAACAGACTATTTTGGCGCCGGCGGGCTGCAGGGGTGTCGGGTCACGGCCCGACGCCTGGCTGCTTTCGGCGGCTTCGCCATTGGCAAGAGTTCCCCCCGGTCTTTACGCTCGCGTCATGGCTCTTTCAATCCATCGGCATCAGCACCGTGTCACTTACGCCGATTGCACGGTCGGCAACCACGTCTATCACGGCCGCTACCTCGAGCTGCTGGAGGCCGCGCGCGGCGAGTTCTTCCGCCATCTTGGTGTCACGTTCCTCGACTGGCAGAATCGCCAACTCATTTTTCCCGTGGTGGAATGCCGACTTCGCTTTCGCACGCCGGCGCGCTACGACGATGTGCTGACCATCGACACGTGGTTGAGCGAGGCGCGCAAGGTGCGGTTGATCTTTTGTTACCGGCTGGCCAATCAGAACGGACAGCGCGTGCTGGACGCGGAGACGGTGCATCTGGCCACCAATCTCGAGGACAAGATGACCCGGTTGCCGGCCGAGTTGCTGGGGCGCCTGGCGCCCTACGTGCAGGCTGCGGAGGTTGCGCCGAGATCGGAGTGAGAGGACCGTCAGTCTTGTTGCGCGATGCCCCGTGGTCGAGCGAAGGGTCGCAAAGGGCTTTTCAAGCCCGTCGTGATCTTGTTCAATCCCGCTTCATGAAACGCATCCGTATTCTGACACCATGGGTTGCCTGCCTCGCTTTCGCCTTCACCGCACCAGCCGCCGAGGTCGGGATCGGGCCCAGTTTCAAGGGACCGCTTGGTCTGCAACTCTACAGCCTGCGTGGCGAGTTTATGCGCAACGTTCCCGCCACGCTGGAAAAGGTTAAGGGCTACGGCTTCAAAATTGTCGAGACGGCCGGCACCTACAATCTCTCCCCCGAAAGGTTCAAGGAGATGCTTGCCGCCAACGGCCTTAGGCCGGTCAGCGGCCACTTTCCATACGAACGTTATCAGGAGGACATCGAAGGCGTGGCGCGCGAGGCCCGGGCGCTCGGGTTGGAATACGTCGGCTGCGCGTGGATTCCTCACGAGGGCGACTTTGACGAAGCCGAGTGCCGCGCCGCCATCGCGGTGTTCAACCGGGCTGGCGAAGCGCTGGCCCGGCACGGGCTCAAGTTCTTCTATCACTGTCATGGCTACGAGTTTCGCCCTCACGGCGATGGCACGTTCATGGACTTGCTGATGAAGGAAACCGATCCCCAATGGGTCCGCTACGAGATGGACGTGTTCTGGGTGGTGCACCCGGGCGCCGATCCGGTCCAGTGGCTGGAGAGGTATCCCTCGCGCTGGGAACTGATGCACGTGAAAGACATGAAGAAGGGCGTGGCCACCGGCGTGTTCACGGGCAAATCCGACGTGACGAACGACGTGCCCGTGGGGACCGGCCAGATGAACTGGCCGGCCATCCTCAAGGCCGCCCAGAAGGCGGGGGTGAAATACTATTTCATCGAGGACGAATCGCCCACCGTGGTGGAGCAGATTCCGCAAAGCCTGCGTTATCTGGAACATCTCAGTTGGTGACGAAGCCCCCCCGGGGAGGCGGCCGCCGGCCTGATCTTTCGCTGGATTTTGTCCGGGTCCCGTCCCATGCTTTCCGCACATGAAATTCATCCTGAGCACGCACAATGTGACGCTGACCAAGGCGATTGAGGATCACATCCTCACGCGCATCTGGAAGCTGGAACATCTGGACCCCTTTGCCATTGATGCGCGCGTCACGCTGACCCACGACACCACCAAACCCTCCGAGCGACAGTTCAAGTGCGCGATGCGGCTGGCCTTCCGCGGTCCGGATCTCTTTGCCGAAGATGCGGAGAGCGACCTTTACGCCGCCATCGACCTGGTCGCCAAAAAGATCGAGCAGCAGATTCGCAAGCGGCACAACAAGCACAAGGCCCGCAAGCACAGTGAAGCGGCGCGCAGCAAGCGTGCCCGCCAGGAAGCGGGCCTTTGACTGCGCGCACTCCCGTACCGGACGACTCGGGCTGGCGGTCGGCCGGTTCATCTGACAGCACACGCTCGTTCTCTCCCCCGGATGATGCTCCTGCGCGCCCGCACCCTGCTGCCCGTCGGCCGCTCAGCTTTGGACAACGGCGCCGTCCTGGTCAGTGGCGACCGAGTCCGCTGGATCGGCCCGTGGGCCGAAGCCCCCAGATCCGGCGCCCATAAGGTCATGGACTTGGGCGATGTCGTCCTCTTGCCCGGACTCGTCGATGCCCATTGCCACCTCGACTACACGGCGATGGCCGGGAAGCTGCCCCGCCCACGCAGTTTCCCGGATTGGATCAAGGCGATTGTCGCCTTGAAAGCCTCGTGGACGGAGGCGGACTTCGCCGCCTCGTGGCAAACGGGCGCAGGCCAACTCCTGCGGCACGGAGTGACCACGGTGGCCGATGTGGAGTCGTTTCCCGCTCTGCTACCGCGTCTGTGGTACACCACGCCCCTGCGGGTGCTCTCATTCCGTGAGATCATCAGCCTGCGCAGCGCGGTGCCACCGGCGCACCTGGCTGAGGCCATCGAGACCGAATGGCTGCGTCTTCCGGACGGTGCCGGCCGCTTCGGCCTCGCGCCGCACGCGCCTTACACAACCTCCGGCCCCGTGCTCGATGAGGTGGCCCGCATTGCTCAGCGCCGCGGTTGGCGTCTCATGACGCATGTGGCCGAGTCGGAGGCCGAGTTCGAGATGTTTATGTACCGTCAGGGACCGCTCTACGACTGGCTCAAATCCCAGCGGGACATGGCGGATTGCGGGCGGGGATCACCGATCGCGCACCTGGAACGGTTCGGCTATCTTGACGCCAATCTGATCGCCGTACACGTAAACTATCTGGCGCGCGACGACGCCCGTCTCCTCTCCCGCTACGGCGTGCATGTGGTTCACTGCCCGCGCAGTCATGATTACTTCCGGCACTTGGCGTTCCCTCGATCGGAACTCACGGCGGCCGGCGTCAACCTGTGTCTCGGCACGGACAGCCTCGCCAGTGTGCGCGCGAGCGGCAAGGCCCGGCCGGAGTTGAGCCTCTTTGCTGAAATGGCGCTCTTTGCCCGAAATCATCCGGACGTGGCACCATCCGACATTCTGGCGATGGTGACGTTGAATCCCGCCCGGGCCCTCGGTCAGACGGGCATCATCGGCGAACTGGCGCCGGACTCGTACGCGGATTTGATCGTGATTCCCTGTCGGGATGGCGGTGACGATCCCGTATCCGCCGTGGTGGCGCACGAGGGGCCGGTTTCGGGGGTGATGGTGGGAGGGGAATGGGTGGTGCGCCCGCCGGGCATTTGAAGCCAGGCTCCGGGGCGCCGCATCGTGCCGCCTGCGCGGAGCTGCAAGTCTGGTCCCGCCGCAGCGTCGCCCGCAAGACACGGGCGGCCGGAGAGGGGGCGACCTGATCCGGTCCGATCACTTCGATCTTGCCCTTTCCCGGCCCGCTTCCGACCCTCCCCGCCATGTCATTCGGGATCTGCAACGAGATTTTCCAACAGTGGAAGATCGAGGATGCGATGGGTTACGCCGCCAAGGTCGGCTACGATTTCATTGAGATTGCGCCGTTCACGCTGGCCAAATACGTCACCGACGTTTCGCAGCCACGGCGCCAGCGCCTGCGCGACGCCGCTGCCCGCGCCGGTATCGGCATCTCGGGTATTCACTGGGTCCTCGTGCAGGCCGAGGGCATGTACCTCAACCACCCCGACGCCGCCGTGCGGGACCGAACGTCGAAATACTTCTGCGAGCTGGTGGACTTTTGCGCGGACGTGGGAGGGCGTACCATCGTGGTGGGTTCTCCCAAGCAGCGCAACATCATGGAGGGTGTGGACCCCGCCCGGGCGTGGGAGTGGGCGGCGGTCACGTTTCGCGATGCGGTGAAATGCGCGGAGGATCGCGGAGTGACGATCTGCCTCGAGCCACTGTCGCCGGCCGAAACGAATTTCATCAACACCGCGGCCGACGCCATCCGGTTCGTCACGCCATTTCAATCACCCGCCTTCAGGATCATTCTCGATGTGAAGGCGATGTGCTCCGAGGCCAAGCCGATTCCGCAGATCATCCGCGAGTCGTGGCCGCACTTCGCCTACTTCCACGCCAACGATCGCAACCTCAAAGGGCCGGGCTTCGGCGACGTGGATTTCAAACCGATTGCCGCCGCCTTGAGGGAAGTGGGCTACACCGGTGTGGTCTCGGTCGAGGTGTTTCAGTTCGAGGAAGGACCCGAGGCCATCGCGACGCGCAGTCTTGAGTATCTCCGGCGGATGTTTGCCTGAGTGCGGTGCCCTCCGTCCGGCGGCCGGCGCGCTCAGTTCCGGGCCGCCGCGCGGATCATCCCCTGCGGTTCCCCCGGCAGCACGTTGATCCAAACGGGCGCCGAAGCCTGTCCGTCGTCCGCCGTGGTGCGCAGGTGAAAGAGGCGCCGGCCCGGTCGTGCCATCGGGGCGGCCGTGATGAAAAACTCACGTTCCTCCTGACCCTCCACGATGAGCAGACCGTTCAATCCGATGTTGTCCACATAGAGTCCGTGCGGCAGGTTGCGCCCCGAATCCTCGTTGCCCATCTCGATTCGCCCTTGGAAGTCATGCCGGGTCGCCCGCACTCGCGCCGTGATCGACCGTCCCGGCCGGATGAACAGTTCCAGGGGCTGGCCGGGAGTTGCCCGCGCCACGGAAGGATCGTTGCCCGGCAGAATTTCCAACGTCACTTTCGGCGGCGCGGCCAGCTTGATCTCGCCCAGCGATCCCAACTCGTGCACCACCGGCCGGCCGCGAACGATGGCACTGGCCGTCACTTTGACCGCCCGGCTGGCGGCGGCATCAGGCGGGGTGGCGTTGGTCGCTGCGCGCAACACGGCCAGGGCTGACATCTGCCCGGCCTCGATTTCCACCGGACCGCCGAGGGTGAAGCCCGGCGGCAGGTGGGTGACCTCGATGCGGATCGGTCCGTCGAACCCCTCGAGGCGGGCGGCGGTAAACTTGATCTCGCGGCCGCTGCCAGGGCTGACCTTGGGATGGGTGCCCTCGATGGTGACGGTGAAGTCCGGCCGGCGGTCGCGCAGGCTGAGCGTGTAATGGAAGTTGGTTTCGCCGCCGAAACCCCGCACGTCCGTCACGCGGGCCAGGTATTCCCCGTCCGCCGGAGCTGTGAAGAGCAGCAGGGAGTCGGCGCCCCAGCGGCGCGTGGGATCGTCGTCGTTCTCGTAGTTCAGGCGGAAGACCGGGAGGCCGTTGGGCACGGGCTGAGTGCCCGGCGGGAGCGGGGTGACGATGTAGCAGGGCTCGTTGAGAGCGTGGGTGACGGCCGTGGTCCCGAACCAGGTGTGCCGCCGGCCTGCACCGGGATACACCTTGAACCCTGAATCCGGCCCGCGCGGATAAAGCCACAGCCGCACCACCTCGCCGTTGGCGTAGAGGTATTCGTCCAGTTCCATCTCGGTCCAGTTGTGCAGCCGGAAATCGTCCGACGTATCGGAGTCCTTGCCGCGAAAGGTAAACCAGGAGTTGCGCACGGCCTGCAGCACCACCTGCTCGACGGGCCGCCCGTCGAGGTGCAGCACTTCAATCCGTGAGTCGAGCTTCGAGCCGGCGCGAGCCGCGTTGATGGCCAGGGTCAGCGCCTCCCCCGCTCGCGCGCGAAAGCGATACACATCGCAATCGCCGGGTCGGCCGATGACGCCCGCGATTTGGGCGGGCCACGTCACAAGGCGCGCCTCGGCGAGCGCGTCGTTCGGTTCGGCTTCAGTCAGTTCGAGGACGTTCGTGGAGGCGGGAGAGCCGGGAGCCGTTGGGATGGCCGGGCGCCCGGCGGTGCGCGGCGCCTCGACGCGCAGTTTGTAACGCTCCAGGGAGCCGTCCATCCGCGCGGCCAGGAAGCGGTCCGGCCGTGGCCCGGCGACCAGAGCTGAGGCCACATCCGGTTGCACGGCGAAGGCATGCCGTTCCACCAGATCGGGCAGGCTCCACACTTTCAAGGTCCGATCCAGAGCGCTGGTGAGCAGATGCCGGCCATCGCGGGTGAGGGCGAAGGTCGTGATGGCCGTCTCGTGGGCGAAGCATGACATCACCACCGGATTGAGCTCCGGCTTCTCGCGAGAGACAAACCGCCAGAGGTGCAGGCGCCGATCCGCCCCGGCGGCGAGGATGTACCGAGCGTCCGGCGTGAACGCCACCTTGAACAGTTCGCCCTGCGGTTGGTTCAACGTATCCAGCCGCACGCCATCCGCCACCCGCCAGAGCTTGACCGTCTGGTCGGCGCTGGCCGAGGCGAGCACCGCGCCGTCGGGCGAGAAGGCAAGGTCGAATACCGCGCCGTTGTGGACCTCGATCGTGCGCAAGGGCTGGCCGTCGGCCGCCTGCCACAGGCGGATGGCGCGATCGTAGCCTGCCGTGGCGAGCAGCCGGCCGTCCGGAGAAAACTCGGCGTCGTAGAGGACGTCCCGATGGCCTTCGAACTGGCGTACGAGCCGGCCGCTCTTCAGTTCCCAAAGCTGGGCCACGCCGCGCAAACCGGGAATGCCGCCCGCCGTGACCAGTGCGCGCCCGTCGGGCGAGAAGTGAACGGCGTTGACTTTGCCCGGGAGGCCTTCGAGCGCATGCCGCACCCGCAGGCCGGCGGCATCCCGAATCTCGACCCGCCGATGGCTGGCGAGAGCCAGTTGCTGGCCGTCCGGTGACAGAGCCGCAGCCGTGAAGGCGGGTCTGACGGAGCCGGTCGGGGGCACCTCGGGCACCACCAGCGTTTGCAGAATCGATTCGTCGCGAGCCGGGCCGCGGGCGCCCTCGGCGATCCAGCGCTTGAGCAAGGCCAGTTCGGCCGCCGGCACGCGCGGTTCGTCCTTCGGTGGCATGGTCGGCCGGGCGCGGCCCTCAAGGGATCGGATGAGAAAGGAATCCTCGGCCCGACCCGGCTTGATCGGATCTCCCTTGGTTTCGCCGCCCTGGCGCAGGGAAGCGAACGTCTCGACCGAGAGTTCGCCCTCCCGATCGGTGTCGTTGTGGCAGCCGGCGCAGTAGGTGCGGAGAATCGGCGCGATGTCGCGTTCGTAACGGATTTCTCCGGCGGGCGCCGCCGGGGGCAGGATGGCTGCCAGAAGCAAGGGGACGACGACAGCCCGCCACCAGCGGCGGCCTGCTGACGTGCCGCCAGGCCGACCTTGGTTGCGTCGAACCGGGTCGAGGTGGGTGATCGGCAATCGCAAGCGCATGGTGGTCAGTGCTGGAAAAGAAACTCGCGGCTGGCGAGAAGGGACCAGAAGAGATCCTCGATCACCTGACGTCTTTCGTCGGGCGACGCGGTCTCGATCAGCTTGGTGAACTCACGGCGCTCGCGCTCGTTGGGCTCGCGGCTCACGGCCAGCATCCAGGCCTCGGTCAGCAACTCGGCCGGCGCGAGTTTCCTGGCCAGCAATTCGCTAACGCGCCCCTCTTTCGCGGCGAGCTTGTCGTTGATGGCCGATCCGTTCGAGAGATGGAGCACCTGGACGAGGCTGGGCTGGTTCGATCGTTCACATTCACAGGTAATCTCGCGCTGGT
>DATLZF010000499.1:0-2032 GCA_035574135.1 Candidatus Methylomirabilota bacterium | reverse complement strand
CGAAGTCGGCGGCCGCCGCTACAGCCACCTGCTCGATCCCCGCACCGGGATGCCGGTCGAGGGCATCGCTGCCTGCAGCGTCATGGCCCCCACCTGTGTGGAATCCGACGCCTGGGCCACTGCGTGCTTCGTGCTGGGCATTCCCCTTTCCTTGTCCCGCTTCGGCGAACACCTGGCCATCCGCTTCACCGTCATGCCGCAGCGCGAGGGAGCACCTCCCATCGTCCAGGAGTCTCCCGCGTGGTCACGCTGGACCGCCGCTGCTCCACGGCTCCAATGACGGTTGGCCGCGCAAACACTGGACCGAGGCCGTTCCGGTCCGGAACCGCTGGTATCCCCATCCGAATCAGCCGAGACTCGCCCTCCACTCGCCCCCTTGATCACACCCCTGCCAACGGGCGACCCGATTGCCGGCTGGCCAACGGCGCGGCCATAGGCTACCTCCATTCATGATTATGCACCGGCCGGACCGAGAAGTTCGAACACCCGGATCACGCCGCGCAGGCTGGTCCCCGCGCGCCGAGCACCAGGAGGACAGGGAGCTGGCCGTTGGCGCCCGGCCAAACAGCCTGGTCGGGGCGCTGGTCCGAAACGCTGCCTGACCTTGACCGAACGGACCAATGCCCGCCATGCGACGCGCCTTCCTCGATTATCAATCATCCACGCCGGTGCGGCCCGAGGTGTTGGAGGCCATGCGGCCGTTTTTCAGCGAACACTTCGGCAGCCCCTCGGCGCTCCACCAGCACGGTTTGCGCGCCCGCGACGCACTCGCCCGCGCCCGCGAGCAGATGGCCGCCTTCATTCACGCGGCCTCGCCGGACGAAATCATCTTCACTTCCTGCGGCACCGAGGCGGCGAACCTCGCCGTCTTCGGGGCGGCCCATGCCAATCGTTCGCGCGGGAACCATCTCGTGGTGGGCGCCATCGAACATCCGTCGGTGCTGGGGGCCGTCACCGCGCTGGAGAAGCAGGGCTTCACGTGCTCGCGCGTTTCCGTGGATGGGCAGGGCCGGATTGATCCCCAGGCCGTCCGCGAGGCGTTGACGGACCGGACGATTCTTGTGGCCGTCCACCACGTCAATCATGACATCGGCACCGTCGAGCCCGTGCGCGAGATCGCGGAGCTGACCGGCGAGCGGGGCATTCCGCTGTTCGTCGATGCCGTGGCTGGCGCGGGCTGGCTGCCCATCGACGTGCAGGCGTGGGGAGTGAACCTGCTTTCGCTCTCCCCGCATCGGTTTCATGGCCCGAAGGGGGTCGGGGTGCTGTATCGGCAGCGGCGGACCCGCCTTTGCCCGCAAATCGTTGGCGGCGCGCAGGAGCAGGGGCTGCGCGCCGGCACGGAGAACGTGCCCGCCATCGTCGGCGCCGGCGTCGCGGCCGAAATCACCGGCCGGCGGCGGGAGCAACGGGCGGCGCACGTGGCCGACCTGCAGCGACGGCTGTGGGACGGGCTGAGGTCGCGCGTGTCCTATCTGCGCCTCAACGGTCCGGAGCCGGGCACCGGACGTTCGCCGGCGAACCTCAACGTGAGCGTCGAGTTCGTGGAAGGGGAAGGCCTGCTGCTGATGTGCGACGCCCGCGGCCTCGCGCTGTCCGCCGGCACCGCCTGCGTCAGCAAATCACTCAAAGTTTCCCATGTGCTGACAGCGATCGGCCTCGATCACGCCCTGGCCCAGGGCGCCGTCCTGTTTTCCCCCGGCGAGGATACGACGCCGGAGGACATCGACTTCGCTCTCGACACGTTTGCCGGAGCCGTGGACCGGCTGCGGTCCATGTCGCCGATGTGGGAGGAGTTTCAACGTGGCATCATCGATTCGCTCGTGGCACCGCGGTCCGCGCCGCCCGGCCGGGGGCGTGCCTGAACACCGCGGCACGGTCGCGGTTGAAATTCCTCGTGCCCGCGCCACACTCGACGCCATGTTGAATCAGGAAATCGTCCTCAGCGCCCTCAAGGCGGTGAAGTACCCCGGTTACTCCCGGGACATCGTTTCGTTCGGTCTGGTGAAGAACATCGCTGCGGACAGCGGCG
>DATLZF010000498.1:0-2663 GCA_035574135.1 Candidatus Methylomirabilota bacterium | reverse complement strand
TTCGGGCACAGTGGCGACCGTTTTGACCTTCCCCGGCCGGGGGGCGCGTCCTACGCTGGGCGCATGCAACGGGACGTCATCACGGTCGAAAACTTTTATGTGCGCCAGGCCAGCGCGCTGCAATTGAAGCTGCTGGGCGGTGCGGCGGGGTTGAAACGCGTGATCCGTGAGCCGACGGTCAATCGGCCGGGCCTGGCTCTGACGGGTTTTTACAAGTATTTCGCCAACCGGCGCATCCAGGTGATCGGCGCCGCGGAATACACCTACCTGAAGTCGCTGACCAAGGAGGAGCGGGCGGAGCGCTACGCCCAGTTGTTTCGCTCCAACGTTCCCTGTGTCGTGTTCAGCCGGAATTTCCGGCCGGACCGGCAGTTCCTCCGCGAGGCCGAGCGCGCGGACATCCCGATCTTCCAGAGCCCTCTGATCACGATGAAGTTCATCAACCTGGCCACTCTGGCGCTGGAAATGATGTTCGCCCCGCGCGGCAGTGAGATGGGCAGCATGGTGGACATCCTGGGCGTCGGGGTGATCATCAAGGGGGAGAGCGGCATCGGCAAGAGTGAATGCGTACTCGCGCTGATCGAACGGGGCTACAGCCTCGTGTCGGATGACATCACGCGCGTGGTCCTGATCGATGGCCGCGAAGTAATGGGAACGAGCTCGGAGATCACGCGCAATCACATGGAAGTGCGCGGCATTGGCATCATCAACGTCGCGGCCATGTTTGGCGTGAAAGGCATCCGTTTGGAGAAGCGGGTTGATCTCGTCGTCACGCTCAAACCGTGGGAGGAAGTGCCCGACGTGGACCGGCTCGGGATGGAGGAGCAGTTCACCCAGATCCTCGGCGTGGACATCCCCCACATCATCATCCCCGTCCGGCCCGGGCGCGATCTGGCCCGACTGATCGAAGTCGCGGCGTTTCAGACGAAGCTCAAGCTCTCCGGCTGCAACCCGGCCAAGGAACTGAACGACCGGCTCATCGCCCAAATGCAGGCATCCGCTTCCGACTGACCGCAGCGTGTGGGCCGGGGCCCTCGCGACGGCGGAGGATAACCCGGCGCGTCGATGCCCGGTCGGGCGCCGGTCTCACCCGGGGGCCTCCGGCGACCTCCGGGCAGGATCTCCCTCGCGGCGTGGCGCCGGATCCGGCAACTCCGCCCAAGCGGTGTGGCGCGCCTGGCGCCTGAGGGAGCCGGCCCTGCTGCCGACCGAAACGCGTGAGGAAGCTGGATCGATCCACTCCCGAAGAAAGATCGGTGGGTCGCGCCGGCCGCCCGCCTGCCAGTCTCGCCAGAGTTTCTGCGCCACATCAGTCCGGTCGAGCGCCCGTTCCTGAACGAGGAACCCGAAGACCATCTCCGCCAGCCGCGCCAGGGCGATGCCATCGGTCCGTCCGAGGCGGGCAAACAACCAATCGCTGAACCGGAGGAAACTCCAGAACGGGGACGGGCGGGCCGACGCGGACGAGGCGGGAGCATTGGCCCAGAACAAGGGCGTGGTCGAGACGAAGTTGCCGCTGTTGGCCACCAGGTCCCAATACTTGGCGAACCGTCGAAGTCGTTGCAGCGTGGCGAAATCAAGCAGGCGGTTTTGGAGAATCTCGTAGGGCGGATGTGGGTGATACCGCATCGACCACGCCTCGTCATGGCGAACGATGGGGGTGCCGCGCAGCCGTTTCAAGATGCCCACCTGGATCTCCTGCGGTCCCAGCGCCACGAGCCGGTCGAAACCCGCGGCGAAGCTCTCCAGAGATTCGCCGGGAAGCCCTGCGATGAGGTCCGCGTGAACGTGTACGCCCGTCTGGCGGCGCAGGAAGGTCAGGTTGTCCGTCAGGCGCTCCAGGTCTTGGCGACGGCTGATCAGGGCGCACACTTCCTCATTGAACGACTGGATGCCAACCTCGAACTGAAGCGCGCCGGGCGGGAACCGGGCGATGATCCGGCGCAGGGGTTCCGGCAGTCGGTCGGGAATCATTTCAAAATGGAACAGCATGCCCGGCCGATGGCGTTCGAGGAAGAACTGCAGCAGTGTCCGGCTCACGTTCAGATTCAGGTTGAACGTTCGATCGACGAATTTGAAATGCCTCACGCCGCGTTGCAGAAGCCGATCCAGATGCTCCAGGAGTGCCTCCAACGGCGCCTGGCGCACCGGCACATCGAGCGAGCTGAGGCAAAACTCGCATCGGAAGGGACAGCCTCGCGACGCCTCCACGTAGATCACGCGGTGGGCGATGTCCTCGTCCGTGTAAAGATCGTAGGGCAGTTGCAGTTGGTCGAACTCCGGCAAGGGGGCCGCCAGCACTTTGTCTTCCGGCGGACGGCCCGCCAGGATCTGGCGGCAGACCTCGGCGAAGGCCAGGTCGGCTTCTCCTGTGATGACGTAATCGGCCAGCGCCACGATGGCCTGCTGTTCGGTCTCGTGGCTCACCTCGGGGCCGCCCAGGATAATCGTGATGTCCGGCCGCACCTTCTTGATCGCGGCAAGGACCTCGGCCGTCTCGGCGACATTCCAGATGTAAACTCCGAAACCGAGGATCCGAGGCTGCCGGGCCAGCAGAGCTTCCGCGATGTCGAGCGGGCGCTGGTTGATGTCGAACTCGACGAGCATGGCGCGGGACTTCAATTCGCCCATGTTGGCCATCAGGTAGCGGAGGCCAAAGGCGG
>DATLZF010000497.1:0-2057 GCA_035574135.1 Candidatus Methylomirabilota bacterium | reverse complement strand
CGTGGGCTGGGACAACTTTTCCACGGGCCAAGAAGCGTTCCTGGAGAAGGCGCGGCGACAGCCAAACTTCAAGCTCATCCGGGGCGACAACCTCGATCTGGAAGGGTTGACCGCCGCGATGAAGGGCTGCGACACGGTGTTCCACCTGGCCGCCAACGCCGACGTGCGCTTCGGGCTTGATCACCCCCGCAAGGACCTCGAGCAAAACACGGTCGCGACCTTCAACGTGCTCGAGGCGATGCGTGCCAACGGCATCCGGCGCATCGCGTTTTCCTCCACCGGCTCGGTGTATGGCGAGGCCACGGTCATTCCCACGCCCGAGGACGCGCCGTTCCCGATCCAGACTTCGCTCTACGCCGCCAGCAAGCTGGCGGGCGAGGGGCTGATTCACTCCTACTGCGAAGGCTTCGGTTTCGAGGGCTACATCTTTCGGTTTGTGTCCATCCTGGGCGAGCGCTACACGCACGGGCACGTCTTCGACTTCTACCGGCAACTGACCGAGCATCCGGATCACCTCAAGGTGCTCGGCGACGGCACGCAGCGGAAGAGCTACCTCTACGTGCAGGACTGTCTGGCCGCCATGTTGCACGTCATGCAGGCCGGTCTGGCCCTCAAGGCGAAGCACCGGGTCGAGGTGTTCAACCTCGGCACGGATCATTACGTGCAGGTGAACGACTCCATCCGCTACATCTGCGGCGCACTCGGGCTCAAGCCGCGGCTGGAATACACCGGCGGCGAACGCGGCTGGGTCGGCGACAACCCGTTCATCTTCCTCGACACGAAAAAGATTCTCGCCACCGGGTGGAAACCCAAACTGACCATCGAGCAGGGCATCGGGCGAACGCTCGCGTGGTTGCAGGACAACCGCTGGGTTTACGACAAGCGGCGATGAACCTCACCATCCTCGGCCTCTGGCACCTCGGCTCCGTCACGGCCGCCTGTTGCGCGCGGCACTTCGAGGTCACGGGGCTGGATTTCGACGGAGCGGTCGTGGC
Source organism: Candidatus Methylomirabilota bacterium (assembly GCA_035574135.1). GTDB lineage: Bacteria > Verrucomicrobiota > Verrucomicrobiia > Limisphaerales > DATLZF01 > DATLZF01. The sequence continues at coordinate 1,062 of DATLZF010000497.1, read as the reverse complement.
CAAGCTGGCTGAGGGCAAGGCCCCCGTGGCGGAGCCGGGCTTGAACGAGTTGCTGGCCTCCGGCCTGGCCCGGCAATCACTGCGGTTTACCACCGACGCCCGGGAAGCCTGCGCCCGAGCCGACGTGCTCTGGCTCACCTACGACACGCCGGTGGATGACGACGACGAGTCGGACGTGGCCTTCGTGCTGGAGCGGCTGCGCCGGGCCCTGACGCACCTGCGGCCGGGCGCGTTGGTGCTCATCTCTTCCCAACTGCCGGTTGGCACCTGCGCCGCGCTGGAACGGGAGTTTCCCCAGTTTCCGTTTGCCTGCTCGCCAGAAAACCTGCGCCTCGGCCGGGCGCTCGATGCCTTCGAGAAGGCCGAGCGCGTCGTGGTGGGCCTGCGCGGGGAGACCGGACGGGCCACGCTCGAAACGATCTTCCGGCCGTTCACGTCGCAGGTGCTTTTCATGCGGACCGAGTCGGCCGAGATGGTGAAGCACGCGTTGAACTCCTTCCTCGCGGCCTCCATCACGTTCATCAACGAGATCGCCCGCCTGTGCGAACACGTCGGCGCCGATGCCCGCGAAGTCTCGGCGGGTCTCAAGAGCGATGTGCGCATTGGTCCCAGGGCGTACCTGGGACCGGGCGGCCCTTTTGCCGGCGGCACGCTGGCGCGCGATGTCGTCGCCCTTACCCGGCTGGCCGGGGCGAAAGGGGAAACCGTCGATCTCATTCCGGCCATCAAGCGCAGCAACGACCTCCATCGCGGCTGGGCGTTGTGGAAGCTTCAATCCCATCTCGGTGACCTGAGAGGCCGGACCGTCGCGGTGCTGGGACTGGTCTATAGGCCCCACACCGACACCTTGTGCCGCAGCGCCGCCGTCGAGCTCTGCCGGCAACTGCTGGCCGCGGGGGCGCAGGTCCGGGCCTTCGATCCGGCCGTGACAGCGCTGCCGGCCCAGCTCGCCCCGGTGCGCCTGGTGCCCAACGTCGCGGCGGCGCTGCAATCGGCCGACGCCGCCGTGGTCTGCACCGAATGGCCGAGTTTCCGCGAGGCCGACTGGCCGAAGATCATCCC
>DATLZF010000496.1:0-4418 GCA_035574135.1 Candidatus Methylomirabilota bacterium | reverse complement strand
CCACGCCGCCACCCAGAAAAGCCCGAGCGCGCCGATCCACTGAAACGCCGGCCGCCAGCTTCCGAGTTCCTCCGTCAGCATGGCCTGCATGATCAGCGGCGTCAGGATGGCCCCAATCGAGGTGCCGCTTTGCAGGAGGCTGTTGCCCATCGAACGATCCGCGGGCGCAAGGAGAAACTGTGTGGTCTTCACCGCGCAGGGCCAGTGGCCGCCCTCGAACAAGCCCAGCAACGCTCGACAAACCAGCAGGCCGTCGTAACCCCGCACCAGGCCCGTGGCGAAACCCGTGGCCGACCAGAGCAGCAGCGCGCTCGGGTACACCCAGCGCACGGGCCAGCGATCCACCACGAAGCCGAAGCCGAGCGAGCCCGCCGCAAAAGCCCAGCCGAATACCAGTTCAAGGTTGCCATACTGTTCCTGGGTCAGATGGAACTGGATCGTGATCCGGGTGGCCGCGTTGGCCAGCGTCTGGCGGTCCATGTAGTTGATGGTCGAGGCGCACAGCAACAATCCGCAAACCCACCATTTCCACGTCCCGCCGCGCGCTGGATCGGATCGCGTCATGAGTGCCAGGATTTTCCATCCCAACCCGCCACCCGTTCGAGTAGATCGATCACCGCGCCGGTGAAATGGCGGAACAACCGTTCGCCCTTTTCTGCGCTGGCCAGGTGCGGATGCCCAATGTGTCCCTCCCGGGAACGATCCGGGGTCGTCCAGGCCCGGGCCGCCGGTTCGAAGGCATGATGGGGCTCCACCGGCGCGAGGGCCTGAAACTCCCCCACCAGATGCGGGGCCAGCCGCAGGATCATCGAAGTCTCCCATTCACAGGCGTGCCCCATTTCCCGTTGCTGGAACCGCGGCTCTCCCGGCGGTGGCCCGGCGGCCAGGTGCCAATAGGTCGCGAACAGCAGCAACAGGTCGTGGCGCTGCCGATGGCGTTGGCGCACCTCGAAAATGGCCTGCCGGCCCGGCACATCATTGCCGCCGTGGCCATTGAGGAACACAATCCGCCGGAAGCCGTGGGCCAGGAAGTTCTCGGCCAGCCCCACGAGCACATCGAGGTAAGCGCGGGGCGGGGCGGACAACGTGCCGGCGAAGTCAAGGTGATGGTCCGAATTGCCCAGCCACAGCAGCGGCGCAAAGAGGGCGCGCTCCGCCAGGGGTTCCGCCACGCGGCGGACGATTTCGCCCAGCAGCAGGCTGTCCGTGAACAGCGGCAGGTGCCGGCCGTGTTGTTCGAGTGCTGCCACCGGCACGACCACCGGCAGATCCCGCGAAAGCCGCCCCACGGCCGGCGAAGTGAGATCGGTCAATTGCATGTGAGCGATGAATGGGCTGCGGGGCGGATTGTAGAGCGGGGTGGGGTGGGCTCAACGATTTTGTCGTTGTCGAGGGTGGCGGGGTGTCCGCTCCACGCCTCGCAGACTTGCGTTTGACAACCGCCACCGACGAAAAAATACTGCGCCCATGAAGTTCACGCCCATCCTGGCCGGCCTGTGGCTGGCTGCCACCACCATGTTCGCCGCCGACTCCCTGCTCGACATTCCGCTCAAGGACATCAACAAGAAGGACACCACGCTCAAGGCTTATCAGGGCAAGGTGCTGCTGATTGTCAACGTCGCCTCCCAGTGCGGGCTCACCCCGCAGTACAGGGCGTTGGAGGCGATTCACCGGAAATACAAGGATCAGGGCTTCACCGTGCTCGGTTTCCCCTGCAATGACTTCGGTGGTCAGGAACCCGGCAGCAACGAGGAGATCAAGCAGTTCTGCTCGTCGAAGTACGACGTCAGTTTCCCGCTGTTCGACAAACTGCACGTCAAGGGTTCCGAACAGCATCCGCTCTACGCCGCCTTGACGGGTAAGGGCGCGAAGTTCCCCGGTGATGTGAAATGGAATTTCGGCAAGTTCCTCGTGGGCCGCGACGGCACCGTGCTCCAGCGCTTCGAGCCAAAGACGGCACCCGACGCCAGGGAGGTCACCGACGCCATTGAGGCGGCCCTGGCCGCAAAGTAAGGGAGAAAACACCGCGCCCGTTTCTTAAGAACCCGCCCGTTCGGGGAGCGTAGGGGAGAAAACCGCCGGCGTTCGTGTCTCAAACTCCGGGGAAGGTGGTGCGCATAGCAGGACTTGAACCTGCACGGGTTACCCCACTACCACCTCAAAGTAGCGCGTCTGCCAATTCCGCCATATGCGCAGCCAGTGCGCGCTTATGAAACCAGCTTTGGCCTTCGCCGCAAGCGGATTTTCGGGCGCGCCCGTTTTTGCCCCCGGCAGGGAGCACTGGATCAGATGAACTCGTTCCAGAGCGCCTCGAGGTACTCCTGTCGGCCGCTCTCGTTGGTGGTCACTTCGCCAAGCTTGAGCGCGTAGGCTTCGAGTTCCTTGAAGCCCACCTTGCCCTGCTCGATCTGCCGGCCAATGCCCGTATCCCACGAGCGGTAGCGGTTCTTCACGAACTCGGCCAGCCGGCCGTCCTTGCGGATGGCGGCGGCGATCTTGAGCCCGCGGGCGAAGGCATCCATGCCGGCAATGTGCGCGTAGAACAGGTCGATCGGCTCGAAGCTCTCGCGCCGCACCTTGGCGTCGAAGTTCGTCCCTCCCGTGGTGAAGCCGCCATACTTCAGGACGGTGAACATGATCTGCGAGGTCAGGTAGAGGTCGGTGGGGAACTGGTCCGTGTCCCAGCCGAGCAACACGTCGCCGGTGTTGGCGTCGATGCTGCCCAGGGCGCCGGCGGCGCCGGCGACCTCCAGTTCGTGCTGCATCGTGTGACCGGCCAGGGTGGCGTGGTTGGTCTCAATGTTCAGCTTGAAGTGTTCGAGCAGGTCGTATTCGCGCAGGAAGTTCAGGCAGGCGGCCGCGTCGGAATCGTACTGATGCTTGGTCGGCTCCTTCGGCTTGGGCTCGATGTAGAACGGCCCCTTGAAACCGATCTTCTTCTTGTAGCTGACCGCCATGTGCAGGAACGCGGCCAGATGATCCATCTCGCGCTTGAGGTCGGTGTTGAGCAGCGTGGAGTAGCCTTCGCGCCCTCCCCAAAAGACGTAGCCTTCGCCCTTGAGCTCGTGCGTCACCTCCAGGGCCTTCTTCACCTGCGCGGCCGCAAAGGCGAAGGCATCGGCGTTGCAGCTTGTGGCGGCGCCGTGCATGTAGCGCGGGTGAACGAAGTTCTGCGCCGTGCCCCACAGCAGTTTCACGCCGGTGCGTTTCATCTCCTGCTTCACGAGTTCCACGACGGTGTCCAGGTAGCGGTTGGACTCGCGCAGCGTGGCACCATGCGGTGCCAGATCGCGATCATGAAAGGCAAAAAACGGCGCTCCGAGTTTCTCGCAGAACTCGAAGAACACCGGCACCCGCCGCTTGGCCTGCTCCAGGGACCCCGGCTTGGTCTTCCGGTCCCACGGCCGGTCCGCCGTGCCCCAGCCGAACATGTCCGACCCGGTGCCACACATGGTGTGCCAGTACACCACCGAGAACCGCAGATGCTCTTTCATGGTGCGCCCCTCGACGACTTCGTCCGGGTTGTACCACTTGAACGCGAGGGGGTTCTTCGACTTGGGGCCTTCGTATTGGATCTTCGAGATGTTGGGAAACGCGGCTGCCATAGCTGTTCGGATAAAAGGTCGCTGGTTCAAAACTCAAAACTCAAAACCAAACTGAGCGGCGGATGGTAAGGGCCGGTCTCCCGGCATGTCGAGCATGGATCGACCCACCGCGGCGCAAGGCGAGGGAATCCCCTCTCCCTGACCGCCACCTCGCATCGCACCCCGTGGGATCAATCCGCTGGCGTCGTCCGGGCGCGCCTGCTAGGTAACGGGCGCCGGCGGCGGCCAGGCCACTCCCGCAGCCCAGGCGCAGGCAGATGCCCTGCCTCCGGCGAGACGAGTGGCGATGATCGCGAACCATGGACCGGGTCTGGATGGAGCAATGTGATGGCGCTGGGGCGCTGAAAGGACCGCTTTCCCGCTCAAGCCTGCCCGGACTTCGCCGACTGATCCCTGCGGGCATCATGAGCAATCGAGGGGCAGGACAGGGGGCGGTGGCGGGCGCGGTGGTGCGGCGCGCGCAACGCCGCGGGCGCTGGCTTGCCCTGGCGCTCTGGCTGGCCGGCGCAGTGGGGCTGTCGGGTGCGCCGGGGGTCACTCGTTCGCTGAATCTCGTGTCCGGAGACTCGATTGTGCTGCCGGGCGATCTGGCGGCGAAGGAATTCCCCTTTCGCCTGCCGCGTCATGTCAGCCCCATGGGGGGCTGCGAGGTCTCGCTCATTCTTCGGTCGCCTCATCCACGCTCCAACGACGTCTGCACCGTCGGTCTTTCGGTCAACGGCCGTCCCCTGCTGGAAATGCCGCTGCCGGCTGGCGCCGACCCTCCTGCAGCCATTCCCCTGCGTGCGGCGGTTCCGCCGGAGTGGCTGGCGG
>DATLZF010000495.1:0-10692 GCA_035574135.1 Candidatus Methylomirabilota bacterium | reverse complement strand
GTTTCCCAATAGACGCCTTTCTCGTCGATGCACAGCCCACCCCAGCGCGGCTCGTTCTGGAAGACTTGATGAGCAATCTGGTTGATGCCGGAACTCGTCTTGCCCGAACCCGTGTCGCCAGTGATAAGCCAGCCGCGGCAGAACTGATTGCGCTTCCAGATCAAGCTGCCGAGTCGTGCGACGACGCGAGACCTTCCGCGCGGGACGAACAGCAGCCAGAGTGTGACCACCGCCAAAAAGGCAGCGCCAGCAATGAGCAGCACTCGTTGGTGTGCGACCAGGAATTGCAGATCGGGCGGAAGGCTGATTGGACCGAATGGAAGGAGTTTCATAGCCATGCCCTTCCCAGCAGATAACCGGCGAGGCCACCTGCCAGCGCAGCCAACCACGCGGCGGTGCGCGTGACCATCGCTGTCCGGCCTCCGCCCGGCTGATGTTTGAGCTGTTCGGCAAGGATGACCGCGTGTTGTTGAAAGGAGCGGGATGCTTCAGCAAGTCTCGTGATGTCGCCTCGGAACTGCTCGAAAGAAGGAAGCTCTCGTCGGCGGATATCGTCCCAATGCCGCTGGTGGATACGGAACAGGTCAACAAGCAAGAGAACCGCGTCGTCCTCGCGCAACAGATGGCGCTCGCGCCAATCGGCCACGGCCCGCTCGAATTCATCCTCGAAGTTAGGAGCATCCATGCGGGCCTCACTTCGCGGACAGAAGCAGGGCCGCGGCGGAATCCAGTTCCCCATAAAGCCGACGCTGCCAGGTCAGCAACCGCTGACGGTCGAGGAGACTGAACGCAGAATGCTTCGTCGCTGCGGTGACGGTCACGTTCTCGCGGTTCAGCGCTTCCACGAGCCAGTCTTGCATTCGGGGCATCGTGAGTTCGCGCCCGGCCAGTTCGACCTTGAGCCGTTCGCGCACTTCCGCCGACTCGAAGAGCGCGAAACTGTCGCTGTGCGCCGCGTTACGGACCACGACGTAGCCACACGCTTTGCCAAGCTGGTCGCTCAGGCGCTGCACCTGGTCCACGCTGTCCATCTCGTGGTTCACGGGCATGATGAGTGTGAGCGACGCGCCGAGGGCCGCGAGCACGGCGGGCAGGTCCACTTCGGCGAAGTAGTCGAGGAACAGGTCGGTCGAGGCTGCACGACAATCCACCACTACGAGGTTTGATTTTTCCAGAGCGGCGAAGATGGAATCGAGTTCCCGGCGGCTGGCAAGGTCGAGGAATCGCGCCTCGGGATGAAACCGCTTCAAGGTCGAGTTCTCGTTGTCGCTGTCGATGGCGATGTGGCCGATGGCCTTGTCCTTGAGGAACTGGACGAAGTTCACGGCGAAGAAGCTCTTGCCGACGCCGCCTTTGCCGTTGATGACCAGATCGAGACGTTTGTTCATGCGGGTTTCGGGTTGAGCATTCGGACTTGGGCGATGCGTGGTCCGCGTGTCCGCGCAGCCAGCGTCTCCGCGCCGCTGGAATCATTCGTCGTGTCGGTGTCAGCCGACGGCGGCTCGGACGAAGGCGGAGGCGCGTGGCCGTTCCCATTGTTCGGCGCGGGCGCGGGCGGACGCTTGCGATTCGGTCGCCGCTTCGGGCGAACGATTTCACCGAGGACTTCATGGCAGAACGCGGCGACGGCTGTCTTGCTGATGGGCAGACAATGCTGCGTCAGCAACTCGGCAATCGCCCGGTAGGACGCGCGCTTCTGCCGAAGCTCGACGATGACTTCCCTTGCCGGGGACAGTTCCTGGAACTTCTGTGGCCGGCGCGGCGTGAATTCCGCGACCGCCTGCCGGACGGTGGCTGGGTCAAATGAGGACATACGCGGATGCTCCGTGGTCGTGGTGTTGCCGACACCGTGGACGGAACGATACGTATTCGTGTCCGCTGGTAAGTCGCGGAGATGCCGGGTCGCCGACCCGTTCGCGGACAATGCCTGCTCGCGGACATTCTGCGGACAGTGCGCGGACATTCCGCTTCTGCGCATCAATCGCGGATGCTCCTCGCCCTTGGATGTGGACTGACTGCGGACATGGACATTCCTTCGGAAATGCCACGGCGATGGACAGTTTGCCACTCTGCCGAGGTCGCGGATGCGGCCCGGACACGTCCAAATCGAGGACGATTCGATGGTCGCCGCAATGCGCTCTTGCGCATCTGTTGCGCGGACATTCCGCGCGTGCTCCGCGACCGGTTCGCGGACGCGAAAACCTAACGAAAGTTAGGGGTAGGGCGTGCCCTGTGTTAAACGGGATTTCCATAGCGGCGGGTTTGTGTCTGCGGTTGGCTAAGTTCCTGTGCCCACCGACGGAGTTCCGCGACGCTTTCCTCGATGCTTGCAAGCCGTTCGACGATGCGGCTCTTGGTCAGGCGAAGGTGGCGTTCCTGGGAAGTTTCGGGCGCGCTCTTGCAAGCCTCATCACTGTCTGTGGCGTCAATGGATTGGCGCAAGGAGTCCAGAACCCGGATGGCAGCGGCGATCTCTCGTTGGGTGGGTTGAATCATGACCTCTTCTCCTTTCAGACTCGAACGCCGCGTGACTTCTTGTGCGCGAGTTCCTGCCGGTGGCCGGGCCGGAGCTGAGGCAGCCACTGCGCGCGGTTCACTTGCTCGCGGCTGACTGGATGCGCCCACGGCTCACCGAAACCGAGGCGCGCGGCGGCTTCCTCTGCGGCGAGTTTGGTGGGTGCTTCAACGACGGTGCGTAACGGATCGCCCACGGTGCGCGCGTATTCCCGGTCAGTGTGATAGATGCCCCAGAGCTTGTTGGCTTCGGTTGCGGTCTCGTTCATGCCCGCAGTCAAACAGGAAGCCGGTTCGCGAAGATGTATCACATACACAAAATGCGCGGACAGTCCGGGTAGTGTCCGGGGCATGGTCACGGCGAAGACGCAATACAGCCTCACGAACGCGAAGGGTTACTTCGAGGAACACCTGTGCGTCGGGGATTACTACGACGAGGGCCAACGCGTGTCCGGCGAGTGGTTCGGTGTGGGCGCTCAACGGCTGGGATTGTCCGGGAAAGTCCACGCCGAGGAATTCCTGCGGCTCTGTGAGAATCAACATCCTGGCACGGGCGAGAAGCTGACACAGCGGCTCAAGACCACCCGGCAGGATGGTGACGACCTCACGGCGAACCGGCGCATCTTCTACGACTTCACCTTCTCTCCGCCCAAGTCGGTTTCACTGGCAGCTCTGGTCGGCGGCGATGAGCGGATTCTGGAGGCCCACGCGCGGGCCGTCCGATCCGCGTTGAATGAGTTTGAAGCATTTGCCGCGACTCGTGTCCGCACGAAGAAGGCCGTCAGTGACCGGATGACGGGGAACTTTGTCGCCTCCCTGTTCACCCATGACACGTCCCGCGCGCTCGACCCGCATCTCCACACGCATTGCATCGTTTTCAATGCGACGTTTGATCCGAAGGAGCGGCGCTGGAAGGCGCTCCAGAATCACGAACTGTTGCGGGCGCGGAAGTTTGCTGAGAATGCCTATTACCATGAACTCGCGCGGGAGCTTCGCAGCTTCGGCTATGGCATCCGCAATCGCGCGCGAGGTGATTTTCAAATCGAGGGTGTTACGGATGAACTCTGCGACCGCTTCTCGAAACGGCACGCGGAGATTGATGGGGCACTGGAAAAGTTGCTCCGCGAGAAACCGGACCTGGCTCACGGGAATCTGAACGATCTGCGTGAGAACCTGGCGACGGCCGAGCGTGCGCGGAAACAGAAAGACCTGAAGCGCGACGACCTGCGGACTTTGTGGGACGCACAGTTGACGCGCGAGGAAAGGGAATTGCTCGCGGGACTCCAACGGCAGCCCGCGCCACGTCCCTCGGAGGGCAACCGGGTATCCCTGCGCGAAGCTGTGGAATGGGCGGAGGAACATCTGTTCGACCGGCATTCGGTTGTTTCCGAGTGTCAGGTGTGGCAGGAGGCGCTCGGTCGAGCGCGCGGTGGTGACTTCCCACTCCCCGAACTCAAGGGATTCACGGAGCGGCGCGGCTACATTCGCGATGAAGCTCGTCCTGGAGAAGTGACATTGCGCGACGTGTTGTTGCGCGAATGGGAGATTGTTCGCATCGCGAAAGGCGGTATCGGGGAGCGAAGTCCACTCCTCGAGGGAACGATTCAAGTCCATCCAAGGCTGGACGACGACCAGCGAATCGCCCTCGAATCGTTGCTGGGTTCGACGAATCTCGTGTCGGTCTTTCGCGGCGGCGCTGGCACGGGCAAGAGTTTTGTTCTTCGTGAACTGGTCAAGGAGATTCGCAAGAGTGGAAGGAGCACTGTGGTGCTCGCGCCGCAGCGCCAGCAAGTCGTGGACATGGAGAGGGCGGGATTCCCGTCACCGCAAACGGTTAGCAGCTTTTTGAAACGAGGCGAACTCGCCCAGGGCGCAGTCGTGATGGTGGACGAGGCCGGCCAGATTGGCGGTCGCCAGATGCTCGAACTCATGCGGCTGGTGCGCGAGCGGAAGGCGCGTCTGCTATTGTCCGGCGACACGCGACAGCACGGGCCGGTCGAAGCATCGGACGCTCTCGTTGCCATCGAGCGTCATGCAGGCGTTAAGCCGGTCGAACTGCACCGTATCCGTCGCCAAGACCCGGCGCTTGCCCGCGACAACGATGAACGCGCTCGCATTGAGGGATACCGCGCCGCAGTAGAGGCTGCCGCGAGCGGGGACTTGCCGAAGTCATTCGAGCGATTGGAGGCCATTGGTGCGGTGCTTCCGTGCAGACTTGGAGAGCAAGCGGACAAGCTGGCCGACGAATTCCTCAGACTGACGACGGGCGGTGCTTCCACAGTCGTCGTGTCGCAGACGTGGAGCGAAGTTCATCGCGTGAACTCAAAGGTTCGCGATGCGCTGAAGTCGAAGGGGCTGCTCGGCGCGACCGACACCCCAATTCAAGTCTTGGACAAGCTGGACCTTACAGGCGCGCAGAAGCGCGACGAGCGATTCTATCCGCCGGAAGCTGTCCTCGTCTTCAATCAGAAAGTGCGTGACGCCGCGCCGGGCGCGAAAGGCAAACTCGCTGGCATCCTGAAATCCGGTTTGTTGATCGAGGTTGGGGGAAAGTTCGTTGCTGTCTCAAACCGGCTGCTCGACCGAATCTCCGTTTGCCTGGAACGGGAGATTCAGGTTTCGCCCGGCGACCGCTTGCATGTGAAAGCCAACCGCAGGCTCGCTTCCGGGCCGCGAGTGACAAATGGGGAACTCGTCACAGTGAAATCCGTGAGAACCGATGGCGGAGTCGAGTTGACTGACGGGCGCGTGCTCGACGCGAGTTTCCGTGAGTTTCTGCCCGGTTATGCCGTCACCTCCTACGGCTCGCAGGGCAAGACGGTTGATTACGTCCTGTTCTCCGACTCCACCATCAAGGCCGCGACGAACGCGCAGCAATGGTATGTCTCCATCTCTCGCGGTCGTCGCGGCATCCGCATCTTCACGCCGGACAAGGAACAACTCCGCGAGAACATCCTGCGCTCCGGCCATCGCCCCTTGGCGCTCGAATTGGCCGGCGGCACTCGTCCACGGAATGCATCGCTGCTCTGGCTGCGGCTTCAAGGACGATTGCTGCGCTTCGGACGCAAGGCGGTCGCGAACCTGCGTCGCGTGAATTTCCTTCGTCCACGAACACCATCAACCGCCTCACACCATGAGCACCAAAACACCCGAATGTTGGGCGAGTGACGCCTCCGCCAAGCTGCTTCGCATCGAAGTCAGCCCGGAAAAATCGCTCCTCCTGAAGTATGACCAACTGATCCACGCCGAGTTCGACACGGCCGAAAAGGAGCAGCGGCTTCGATTGTCCTTTGCCACGCACGAGGTAGTCATACGCGGCCACGCGCTGCGACGCATCGAAACGGCACTGCAACGAATGGAACTTTCCTACCTTGCCGCCGTGCCTGCCAAACTCGTCCCAAGCATGAACGAAGGCCAACCAGTCATTCGAGAGATACGTGTTTCGGAGATTGCTGATCCTGCAATTACGAAATAGCCATTTCGTGTATCTGATACATCTACAGGCGGTCGTCTCACGCGATACTGGTTTTCGACTTGGCCGAATCTGACGCCCACAATGGCGACGATTGGCGGTGGTAAGCGATGTCGCGAGACAAACAACTTCGAGACGTGAAGCTTGAGGAAGTCGTCGAGAAACGGCGGCTCAATCAAGCACTCACCGCCAAGGAATTTGCAGTCTTGGCGGGCATTTCTTACTCCACAGCCCGTGACTGGTTCCACACTCCCGGATTCCCAGCCTTCCGGGGTGTGGTCTTTTGGCCCGATTTCGAGGAATGGCGCAGAGAGAAGAACGGACTGAACACAGCGGCCCCCGCTCACTCAACCGAACGTGGTGAACCGGCATCAGTCGATTCTCCAACACTTCCTTTCCGTAGGGCTTTACCAAGGCAGGCTGCGGGCATCCTTCAAGACGCTGGCGTTCTGTAGAACTCGCACAGCGATCACTTAACTCAACTGTCGGACTGAATCACGCTGGATGGCTTTTGTGCTGGTGAATTTTACTGCACTTTTACTGCACTGATTCGTAAGTCCTTTATTATCAGTGGAGCGGGTGAAGGGAATCGAACCCTCGTCTCAGGCTTGGGAAGCCCACGTTCTACCATTGAACCACACCCGCGTTCCCAGCGCGGTTGGGTAATAGCAGGCGGGCCCGGTCCGCGCAACCGGCTTTTCGCTGTTCTTCCCGCCACCATGGCAACGGGCTCTCGACGCCCGGCTCGCACAGGTCCATGCTTGCCCGTGCGTGGCTCCGCTGCTGACTGAAGTTCCGACGACGACGACGCCCGAGGCTGTGGCCGAGCGGCTGGCCGGCGAACCCGGGGTCGTCCTGTTGCGCAGCGCTTTGTTCGATTCGCCCCGCCTTGCCCGCCATTCCTTCGTGGCCGCCCGCCCGTTTCTCACCTTTCGAGCCACCGGGTCGCGTTGCGAACTGGCGCCGGCCGAAGGTGTCCCGACCACCCAGTTTGGCAATCCCTGGCACGTTCTGGACGGGCTGATGGCCCGTTATGAATTGCTGGACGAGGTCGATCTGCCATTTCCGTTGGGCGGCTGTTTCGGCTTTTGGGGATACGACTTGAAGAACTTCGTCGAGCCCCGCCTGCCGCGGCGGGCGTTGAATGATCTCGAACTGCCGGACGGCCAGGTGGGCTTTTACGACAGCCTGCTCGTTTTCGATCATCAACTCGGGCGAACGTGGATCGTTTCCACCGGCATGCGGCCGGATGGTTCGCGCGATGCCGGGGTGGCCCTGGAACGCCTCGACTGGTGGCGGCAGATCCTGGCCGATGAAACCCACGGCGTCCGACCCGCGCCCGACGCCCGGGGCGAAGCCTCCGTGCCCCGCTCCAACTTCACGCGCGAGGAGTTCCTCGCCGTCATCGGCCGCGCGCAGCGCTACATCCGGGCCGGGGACATCTACCAGGTCAATCTCGCGCAACGCTTTCATTCGCGCCTGTCCGGCGGCGGCTGGGAGTTCTTCCAGAGGCTCACGGCGGTATCACCCGCCCCCTTCGCCGCGTATCTGAACGGTGGCGACTTCCAAATCGTGTCTTCCTCGCCCGAGTTGTTCCTGCGCCTGAGCGGGTCGCACATCGAAACGCGGCCCATCAAGGGCACACGACCGCGCGCCAGTGACCCGACGCGAGATGCGCAGTTGACCTACGAGTTGCAGACCAGTCCGAAGGAAATGGCCGAGCTGGTGATGATCACCGATCTGCTGCGCAACGACCTGGGACGCGTCTGCGAATACGGCTCGGTGCAGGTGCCGGAACTGGTGCGCCTGGAGCGGTATCCGCAGGTCCAGCACCTGGTCTCGACGGTGGAAGGGCGGTTGCTGGCGGGGGTCACTCATTTCGAGGCGTTGGCCCGATGTTTTCCCGGGGGCAGCATCACCGGCGCGCCCAAGATTCGCGCCATGGAGATCATCGACGAATTGGAGCCGGTGACGCGGGGGCCCTACACCGGCTGCATCGGCTACCTGGGATTCAACCGTGAAAGCCAGTTGAGCATCGCCATCCGCACGGCGGTGTGCCGGCAGGGCCACGTCTGGTTTCACGCGGGCGCCGGTATCGTGGCCGATTCGCAGCCGGAAGCCGAGTACGACGAGACTGTGGCCAAGGCCGCCGGCTTCTTCCAGGCATTGAACCTGCAGAACATCCCGCCCATCGGTGCGGAGACCGAACGTTCTCGGAGGCCTTTGCCGGGCTGAGTCGGAAGCGCCCCGTCGGCCTGGTGATCTTCGTCCGCATGTGCGAGCTGCCGTTCCGCCAGCAGGGATCAGGCGTTTTCAGCCCGGGGAGTGCGCCGGGCGGAACGCACGGCGCCGTTCCCCTCGGGCAGAAGAGCCGACCGCAGCGCCCGCCCGGTGTGGCTGGTTTCGCACGCGGCCACCTCCTCGGGCGTGCCCTCCACCACGATGCGCCCACCGCCCTCGCCGGCTTCCGGCCCAAGATCGATCACCCAATCCGCGCATCGGATGACGTCCAGATTGTGCTCGATCACCAGCAGGGAATGGCCTGCTTCGACGAGTCGTTGCAGCACCGCGACGAGTTGGCGCACGTCGTCGAAGTGCAGGCCGGTGGTGGGTTCGTCGAGCAGGAACAACGTGCCCCGCCCATGCTCGGCGGCGGCGGCGGCGGCGGTCCCCTCGCCCCGCTCCCTCAGCGCGGCCGATGCGGCCAGGTGGCTGACGAGTTTGAGTCGCTGGCTTTCGCCGCCGCTCAAAGTGTTGATCGGTTGCCCGAGGCGAAGATAGCCGAGCCCAACATCGCGCAGCAGCCCCAGCGCCGCGCCCGCCCGGCGGCCGGCCGGCAGATGAAGGAAACGGTCGAGGAAATCGAGCGCATCATCCACCGGCGTTTCCAGCAGATCGGCGATGGACAGCGCCCGCCCGCCGGCCCTGAGTTTGACCTCGAGGATGTGGGCGCGATAGCGGCGGCCGTTGCAGTCCGGACAGCGGACGAAGACATCGCTCAGGAACTGCATTTCGATCTTCTCGAATCCGGCGCCGCGACACCGCTCGCATTGGCCGACGCCCGAGTTGAAACTGAAGGCGCTGCTGTTATAGCCCCGTTGCCGGGCCAGATCCGTCTGCGCAAAGAGATCGCGCAAATGCTCGAACGCCCCGACGTACACGGCCGGATTCGAGCGCGGCGTCTTGCCCAGCGGCGACTGATCCACCAGCACCACGTCCGCCAGGGCTTCCCAGCCGGTGAGCCGGCACGGCGCGGGTTCTCCGGCGTCCGGCGGCCCTTCTTCGCAGTCGCTCGCCGTCTCGGCATCCAACCGATCCGAAGCCTTCGCGACGATTGCGCCCGTCTGCAGACGCGCCCGCAAGGCCGGCACGAGAACCTCCCGGACCAACGTCGTTTTGCCCGAGCCGCTCACACCGGTCAGACACACGAAACGCTCCAACGGAATCCGGACGGTCAGGTTCCTCAGATTGTTCCGGTCGGCGCCGCTCACTTGCAGAACGCAGGGCTGCAGACCCCGCGAGGAGAACGATCGCGCGACTCCGCCTGGCGCCGCGCGGTAGGGCGGCATCGCCTCGCGCAGTTCCCCTACCCGGGAGCCCACGAGTCCTTCGGAGGAATCAAATCGGGTTGAAACCGGCCGTCGGACCGGGGTTTCGATCCCTTTGCGACCGCTGAGGTACTGCCCGGTCAACGAATCGGGGTGGCGCAGCAGTTCGGGGAGGGGTCCCTGAAAGATCAACTGCCCGCCCTTTTCGCCGCTGCCTGGACCCAGATCGAGGATTTGGTCCGCCGCCCGCATGACGCTGGCTTCGTGCTCGACCACCACGACTGTGTTGCCGGCGTCGCGGAGGCGCCGCAGGATGGAGACGAGCCGGTCCGTGTCGCGCGGATGCAAGCCGACGCTGGGTTCATCGAGCACGAACAGAGTGTTCACCAGGCGACTGCCGAGGCAGGTGGTGAGATTCACCCGCTCCGTTTCACCGCCGCTGAGAGTGCGCGTGGGCCGATCCAGGGTCAGGTAACCGAGCCCCACCTCGACCAGGTAGCCCAACCGGGCCTGCACTTCCGCCAGCGCCAGCGCGACCGGATCGCCTGTGGGCTTGGCGCGTCCCGCCGCCAGCCGCCGGGCCAGTTCGAAGGCCCGCTCGACCGGCAATGCGTAAAAGTCCGCCAGTGTCAGGCCGGCGGCCTCCGAGCCATCGGCCCGCACCGCAAGGCGGTAGAGCAATGCCTCGGGCTGCAGGCGCCGCCCTTGGCATTCGGGGCACGGCGTGTAGGCGCGGTAGCGGCTCAACAGCACGCGCACATGCATCTTGTAGGACTTGGTCTCCAGCCAGCGGAAATACCCCTTCACGCCATACCAGGCGCGCGGCCATTGATGTTCCTCGTCGATCCCGTAGTCCGGATCGCCTTCGATCACCCATTTCTGGGTGGCGGCAGGAAGATCACGAAACGGCACATCGGTGGGAATGCCGCTCGCGCGGCAGAACTTCATTAAATCCGCCTGGCATTCTGCACTCATGCCGGTCTGCCACGGCCGCACGGCGCCACCAGCCAGCGTCTTGGAGCGATCGGGAATGGCCAGCCCGTAATCGATGCCGATGATGCGGCCAAATCCTTTGCAGGCCGGACACGCCCCGAGGGGATGATTGAAGCTGAACAACGCCGGGGTCGGCTCGCGATAATCGAGATCGCACCGGGCGCA
>DATLZF010000494.1:0-2051 GCA_035574135.1 Candidatus Methylomirabilota bacterium | reverse complement strand
GGGCGGCCAATGAAGCCGCAGCGCTGGCGTGGACCACCCCCTACCCGCTGTTGGTCTTCCCGGCCCTGCTGGAGGAAAAGGCGGCGGTGGCGCGTCATCAGTTCGAGCGACAGCAGGCCATCCTGCAACGAAACCGGGTCTCGGTGAATGAGGTGGCGGCATGACGGCCCTGGCCGCCATCCTCTCCGCCGCGACTCAAGGCGGCATGGACTGGCCGTCACACCCGCTGCGCCCGCAGGGGGCGGATGCGACGGCCGGTTCATGTCGCTCAGCCTTCTTCAGGCATCGCCGATTCCGGGCTCAGTGGAACTGCCGGCATTGGCAAAGCCGGTTCCAGGTCGCCGGAGCCAGGCCAGCGCGCCGATAGGCGGGCGTCCAAAGCGGCTCCGCGCTCGGCGAACGGCGGGCGCGCTCGAGCCAGCGGGCGTCCAAGGGGTGGTCCACCAACGCCGGCGTGTTCGCCGCCACGGTGGTTTCCTCCTTGGCGCCCACCTGGTCTCCGACGCCGACCTCGAAGCCGGCAAGGAGCAAGGCCACCCGGGTCATGGTGCTTCGCGAATAGGTAGCCAGCACACACGGTCGCTCAGGATCAAGCGCTCGGAACAGATCGGCAAACAGCGGGGCCGTCCACATGGCCGGGTTGCGCGCCGGCGAGAAGGGGTCGAAGAGGATCAGATGGGGCTTCGGCCAGTTGCCCGCTTGCGGGCCGCGGATCAGGTGAGGGAAATCGCCCATTTGCAGATCCCAGCGCACCGGGCGTCCTCCGGTGTTGTGAGTGACGGCACCCTCCTCCAGCAGCCGGCGCAACAGCGGTTCGTGCGGGCGCAAATAGTCCAATTGCGCCGAGTGGTCGAGAGCGAAACGCAACAACGCCGTCGTCTCGTCAAAACTCACGATCCGCAATGGCACGGGCAGATCCGCGGTGGCACCCAACACCGTCAAGGCGTTGGCCGCAGCGCCGAACCCGATGTCCCAGACGACGAACTCGCCGCCGTGAGCCGCCAGCCGTTCGCGCAGTCGGAGCCCGCGCACATACAGGGTGTCGGCCTCGACCATCGGACCGACGCCGGGGTGACACGTCTCGCCATAGCGCAACGAGCGAACGCTGTGCGCGCCATTGGGCAGGCGAACGAGACAATACTCAGACGTCGAAGACATGCGCGGATGTGTCACTGTTGGCAGATTCCTGAATGGTCAGGCCGGAGATACCCCGGTTGACGCCGGCATACGTTCGATCTACCGGTGTGGCGGTGATTCCACGAGCACTCATTGTGGGCTGGTTGTTGGCCTTGGCGGCCTGCGGACGGCCCCGGGCCGCCGAAGTCCGGATCGATTTCATTGATCGAGTCGGGACCAACGCCGTGCGCATTCATTTTGGAACCGAGGCCGGCCGCAAATACACGCTCCAGTATCATGACGCCTACCTGGCCGGCAATTCCACGTCGGGCCTGTGGCGGACGCTATTCGTGGCCCCCAATCTTCCCTTTCCCAGCCACTACGTGGCCACCGACGTCACCACCAACCGACACCGGGTGTATCGGCTGCGTGTAACCCCATGAGCCGACGGATTGGTCTTCTGCTGCTGGGGTTGACAGGGACCGCGAGCTCGTTGCGGGCTTGTGACCTTTGCGCGATCTACAACGCAAACAACGCCCGATCCAGCCGGTCGGCCGTCTTCGGCCTTACCGTGGCTGAGCAATACGTCCCCTACAACACCCCTTCGCTGGACGGGCGGGAGGTGTCCGTGGCCGACCCGGACGCGCTGAACGAA
The DNA here is from genome assembly GCA_035574135.1 of Candidatus Methylomirabilota bacterium. Taxonomy (GTDB): domain Bacteria; phylum Verrucomicrobiota; class Verrucomicrobiia; order Limisphaerales; family DATLZF01; genus DATLZF01. Next base: position 280 of record DATLZF010000494.1, on the reverse strand, counting down.
TCGATCACGCACCTGGTGCCCGGCTTCAACATCAGCCCCCGTTTTGGAGTCGGGTTGAATGTACCGGTGGTGCATCGCACGTTCCGGCGGACGGCGCTGGAGGTCGCCCCGGACCATTCGACACGGATTGTGCAGGAGTCCGGCACCGTGTTCGGTCTCGGCGACGTTTCTCTGGTCGGCCGCCTGACGGTGCTCGAATTGAGCGAGATGAATCGCGGCTTAAGCTTGAACCTCTTGGCGGGTGTCAAGGTCCCCACCGGCGACTCGGACCGTCTGGAGG
>DATLZF010000493.1:0-4383 GCA_035574135.1 Candidatus Methylomirabilota bacterium | reverse complement strand
TTGAGATCCCGCAGCCACTGCCGGTCGTCCTTGTTCAATTGCTTGCGCGTCCAGTTGACGGCTTCGGCGGCGTGGGGATTGAAGCCCTCCAGATCCTCCTCGCTGGAGCAGTACTCGTCGTGGTTACCCTTGACGCAGGGCATGCCCATGTCGCGGACAATGTCGAGGCACTCCTTCGGGTTTGCATTGTAGCCCACGACGTCACCAAGACAGCAGTAGTGGGTGCATTTCTGCTCCTTGGTGTCCTTTAGGACGACTTCGAATGCCTCGAGGTTTGCATGAATGTCTGCAATGACCGCGTATTTCATTGTCAACTGACTGGCGCTCTACCCGACGATCTCAAAACCGCGCAGGCCGCCCCGGGCCTCGCTCCATTCCGTCTCTTCCTGTCGGATGAACCCTCCCACCGCCGAGTCCTGAATGGCGAGGCGAAAGGCTTCCAACTCCGCTCGTTCCCCTTCGGCCACGAGCTCGACCCGGCCGTCGGCGAGGTTGCGCACCTGCCCCGCCACTTCGAATCCGGTCGCCACGGTCTTGACCGTGTAGCGAAAGCCGACTCCCTGGACGCGGCCCGAATAGAAAATGTGCAGACGTTGCCGGCTCATAAGGAACGACAGGTTCCGGGAGGAGGTCTCCTCCGCCGTGCCAAGAGTATGCATCTTTCGCGGCTGCGATAAAGCCACAACCCCGTCGCATCGCGCAACGAGAAACTGCCTGCGCACGCCAATCCGGTCCCCAAAACGCCGCGGAACACGTTGTGGGAAATCCACCTTTACAACGCCGGAACCCCTGTGCAACGCTCCGGCCGCTATGAAGAGAATGCTCGCGCTGTTGCTTGTTCCCGTGATGTTGGGCGGATGTATCTCCACTTCCATCACCAACCTCACGGCCTCGCAGCAGCCCCGGAATCCGAACAATCAATATCTGATCGAGTACCAGTGGGATTCCAACCAACAATCCATCCGTCCGCAATCCATCACGCCCTACGTGGTCGTCGGGTTCGACAGCTATGAGATGCGTCCGACCCCGAAAATGAAGAACCGTTGGGAAGCGCTCATTCCCGTCCCGCCAGACAAGGATTTCATCACCTACCACTTCAAGGTGGACTACGAGTTCAACGATTTCGGCAAGGTGGGGCGGTCCAGCGTTCTCTCCCCGGAATACCGGCTCAACATCGTGAACAAGTAAGGTGCCCCTCCCGCCCCGGATGGCTCTTCCGGTGAACGCCGCCCGGCTGTGGGGCGTGTCGAGCCCATCCGCGCGGAAGGACCGCGCAGTTCAGGAGGCGGCCACCCAGCCGCCCTCCCGCGTTTCAGGACGGCTCATGTGCTCCAGGAGCCGGGCGGTCAGCAGGTTGCGTTCAAGACTCCACGGTGCTTGGCCGGTTTGAAACCAATGGTCCAGCGCGGCGGCGAGTCGGCTGAAATGTTGCTCGGCGTGCAGGGGCGCCCGGAACAGTTGCGCCGAGATCACCGGTCCGCGGGTGGGGCGGAGCGCGAAGTTGAAGTCCTTCACCACGCCGTCCAGCACGAGCACGGTGGTTCGCAGCCCGTCCCGGTGTTGCAATAGCCAGCCCCGCGGCTCGCGAGCGAGCAGCGGCACCAATCCCAGCCCGGCCAGGTCCTGCGTGCGCCCGTCCACCACCGGATCCCCCTGAGGGGTGTGGGAGCGTGAAAGAGCCGCGGCCAGCAGGTCCCATGACCAGTCACCCGCTTCACCCGCTCGCCACAGCTCTTTGCCGGCAAGAAACCGCAAGCGTCGCACGCCGCTTTCACCCCTGCGCCGCCGCTCCAGCAGCGGTTGCAAACCATCGAGGGCCTCGAGTTCGGCGAGCGGCATCGGGCCCTGTGCGACAATCAAGGCCTCGCGCAGAATGATGCCTGCGGGCACCTCCGTCTCGGGCAGCCGCCAGGTGGTGCTCATGGCGGTGCCGGCCCGCAACCACACGGCGCGCCGGGCCGCAGCCTCGTGCCAGCGCCACGGCTGCGGCGTCTCTTGGGCCAGCGAGCCGTAAACAAACATCGCTGCCCGGGGCGCGGCGTGGTCCAGCGCCGCCTTCATTAATGCCGCGGGCGCCGGGGCGGAGGGTGAACCGGACGCGACGATGACCGCGTCGGCGCGGGAGGCCGCAGCCTCGGCCGTCGCAGCCACCTGGAGGCCAAAGTCCCGCTGGCGGGCTTCCACCAGTTCCCGCTCGCCGCCGGAGGCGACGTGCAAAACCACGGCATTCGTTGCCGGCCGGCGGAACTCCCCATCACGGGGGTAACCGATGAGGAAACGATCCAGCAACTGCTGGCCCGGCGAGCGCAGGCTCACGTGATCGAGGAGGACGGCGATTTTGCGTGGGGCGGGCATGTTCAACTCCTCCAGTAGGTGCTGGCACGGGTGGGACCGTAGGCCACGTTCAACTCCGGCGTGGGCAGTTCGACCTGCCCCCGATGCAGCGATTCGATCGCGAAGAGCGTCATGCCCGAGGTCAGCCACGTGCGTTCGGCGGGGTAGGGCGCGGCGTTTTCGAGAATCATCCGCTCGATGTTGTTCACGAGCGGATTGAAGAAGTCCGCCGTCGTGGCGATCTGGGACGGCATCGGCAGAAACATCTGGCAGGATTCGATCCGGCCGTTGTCGCCGCGCAGGCCCGCATAGAGGAAGTCACTGACCACGCCGTTCATCAGGAACATCGCCGTGCGGAAGCCGTCGCGATGCTCGTAGAAATAGCCGACGGGCTCGCGGCAGTGCCGACGTGCCCAGTCGAGCGTTGGGACGGCGAAGGTGTAATGCGCCTCGGCCGCGCCGGTGAAGTGGCGCGTCAACGCCGCCAGGACCAGGCGCCGGGTTGTGTCCCGCCGCTCGATCTCGGCCCAGACTCGCTCACCGCGGACGGCCAGCACGGATTTTACGCCGCTCTCACCGCCGGCCCGCCGCTCGGACATGCACTGAGCCGTCTCCAGCCCGTGAAAGTCGTAGGAGTCGACGCCGCCGTAGCAGACGCAGACGCTTTCGATGAGCGGCGTGTCCGGCTCGAATTCCAGCATGGGCATCCGCCACGTCACCGGCAGGGACGAGCCGGCCAGGAACGGAAATCCGAGGCGTCGGGCGTCGCGCATCATGGCGGTGCATTCGCCCCAGTCGGTCGAGAGATGCTTGTCGTTGAACACCGGCACGCTCCGCCCGCTGGCCTCGAACACGGCCACCGTCTCCCGGAAAAAACGGAAACGTGGGTAGAGCGTCTGCCCCTTCTCGTTGCGGGGATATTTCCCGTGCTCCGCAATGATCAGCACGCCGTCCACCGCCAGACTCGGTCCTCCCAGGGTCAGCGCCTCGGCAATGGTCGGGAAAATCCGCACGCCCCGGCGCCGGGCGCGATCGCGACTGAGGTCCCCGGCCGGGAACTGGTCCACGTAGAGCGAGACGAGGTCCATGGGCGGGCGATGATGGTGTCCCTGCCAGCCGTAGCCCTCGACGAAGCGATCGATGAAGTGTTGCGCGTGGGAATGTTTACGGACTTCGGTGGCCAGAATGGCCACGCGTTTCCGGGGAGCATTCGGCGCGCGCGGAGCGCGACAACCGGAGAGAGAGACAAGCGGAGCGGCCAGACCGGTGGCCAGTGCCGCCTGAGTGGCCCCGGCCAGGAAACGGCGGCGAGGCAGCCGCGACGACCGGAGGGGCGAGTCGATTTTGGTTTTCATGTTTTTGAATCAGGTCGAGAGATGCGAGGTGCGGCGTTCCCAGAACAACCACAATGCCGCGAAGGCGAGCAGGGGCAGCCAGCCGGCCAAGGCGAACCCCAGGTCGAATGATCCGGTGCGATCCACCAGACGCCCGAAGAATTTCTGAGCCGGTGGTGCCACCGCCCAGGCCGCCACACTGGCGATGCCGGTGATCTTGCCCTGGTGATGGGGCGACAAGTCCTGCGTCAATGCGTGGTAAATCGGGAAGACGCCGAGCACGCCGGCTCCGGCCAAGAGCAAGACCGCCAGCAGCGCCCCGCCCCGGTCCAGAAACGGGATGGCCGCTGTGGCGGTGCCCAGGACGGCGCACACCAGGAAACCGGCAAGCCTCGCACCATGCACGGTCCGGCCGCGGCGATGCAGCCAGAGCGTGACGGCACCAGCGCCGATCACGCCCACGTCTGTGGCCACGTAGAAAAGTGCGTTGAAGTAAAGCGCCTCGGACTCGGCGTAACCGCGGCCCTCTTGGAGAAACTTCGGCAGCCACGCCCGCAACGTCTGCCAGGACGTGTTGATCAGCGCCACCACGATCAGCACCACGAACATCCGCCGGCTGAAAACGACTTTCCACAATCCGCCAGGGACCGGGCTCGCAGCCGACACCGCGGGCGCGCGGCGCAGGTCGGAGGAGCGGACGAGCGCCAGCCACGCC
>DATLZF010000492.1:0-8739 GCA_035574135.1 Candidatus Methylomirabilota bacterium | reverse complement strand
GATCGTGCCGGCCGGAGTAAGTGTGGCTTGTGCTCCGGCCCTGCGCGACGGTGTGGAGCACGCTGGTTCGGGCGCCTTGCCTTTCAGCGGGGGCTGCCGGATAGTGCGCGCGTGAACGCGACGGTAACTCAGCTTGCCGACCAGTTGATCGTGTCCTACGCCCGGCTCGGGGGCATCAATCATCTCGATGGGAAGAACCTTCCATCCAAGAGCGCCATCGCGTCCATCACGGTGGATCTGCTGCGGTTGCTGTTTCCTGGCTTTTTCGACGAGCGGACGATTCATTCCTCCGAACTCAAGGTGGAGATGGTGTCCCTGGTGGATTCGGTCCTCGAGCGACTGGAAACCGAGGTGGCGAAGAGCCTCGAGTACGCGCCGCCGGAGGGGCTCTCCAAGAAGGACCTCGGATCGGCGGCGCGGCACATGACCCTCGAGTTTCTGTCCAATCTGCCGCGCATCCGCGAGGTGCTGCGCACGGATGCCGAGGCGGCCTACAACGGCGATCCCGCCGCCCTCAGCCGGGAGGAGATCATCGTGGCCTATCCCTTCATCGAGGCCATTGCCGTCCAGCGCATGGCCCACGAACTTTATCGCCGCGAGATTGCCCTCATTCCGCGCATCATGACCGAGTGGGCGCACGCCCGGACCGGCATGGATTTGCACCCGGGAGCGAGGATCGGATCGCATTTCTTCGTGGACCACTGCACCGGGACGGTGGTGGGTGAAACCTGCGAGATCGGGGATCACGTGAAGATGTACCACGGCGTGACGCTCGGGGCGAAATCCACCTCCGGCGGGCAGCAGTTGCGGGGGCGCAAACGGCATCCGACGATTGAGGACAACGTGACGATCTATCCCGGCGCCACCATCCTGGGCGGCGAGACGGTGATCGGTTGCGGCAGCACGATCGGCGGGAACGTGTTCCTGACTTCGAGCGTGCCGCCATATTCCCTCGTGGTCTTCGAGGGGGTCAGCGTGAAGGTCATGAGCAAGCGGGAACGCAGCCAGATCGTGTCGGATGACCCGGTGATCTAGCCGCCCGTTCGGCAAGCAGCAGCCGGCGCGAGTCGGGGCTGATGACTTCCGGATTGTCGCGGAATTGCTGAATCGGCTCACGCCGGCTGCCACGCGATCGAGCCTTTTTGAGCGGTCGGGCAGAGCCGTCCGCTCCATCGGGGGCTATTTGAGCTTCAGCACGCGGGAGGTGCCGCCCATTTCCACGGTCACGGTTTTCTTGTCGATGGCGGTCACCTGGACGCCGCCGATCCAATCGCCCACCGCGACGGTCTGTCCATCAATCATGGCGGTGGCGCCGGATTTGCGGAAGAAGATGCCTTGCAGTTTGATCTCGGGCTCGGGCGTGCCTTTGGCCTGGCCGGCGGCGGGTTCAGCGGTTCGGTTCGCGTCGGACCCGCGGGCATGGGCTGGACGGCTGGCAACCGCCTTCCACTTGGCGTTGAGTTGGTAGTAGAGACTCTGGACCCGTCCCTGGCCTGCGATCAGCGCGCCGCAGAGCGCGACGACGGGCCCGAAGAATTGCAGGCTGAACAAGGGCACGCCGGTGGGGGCGTCGCTGCCCGCGGGGTTGTCCCGGGCGGCCATGATCTGCCGGGCCCGCCCCGCTGCCCACGTCAGCAGGCCCAGTCCGCCGATGATGCCGCCGACGACCAGCGTGTGTTGCTGCAATCCCTCAGCGCTGCGAAGCACGCGGTTGGAGGCCCAAAAGGCCAATCCGCCGACGACACCCGTGAGGACGACTCTGACCGCGGTCTTCATAGTGCAGATCATGGCCGGCGTGACGTGAGAGCCTGGCCGACAATTTCTTATCGGATGGAACGCAGCCGGCTTAACGAGAAGAGGAACCGTCCCTCGAGCTGGACGAGAAACGCAGTCCAACAGTGCGTACGGTCCGCCGTCGCCGCCGTGGCCGCCTTACGAGCGGTCGAAGGAACGCGTGATGTAGCTGCCCTGTCGCGCGGGTCGTGCGCGCCAAAGCAAGGCGGCAAGAAGGCCCACCGCCAGAGCCAGCAACGCCAGGCCGATCCACAGGAGCGATGGCGAAGCCGGGGCCGCCGGCGCGACCGCCTGTATTGCCGCTGGCGGCGGCGCTGGTGTCTTCTCCCGGGCGGAGACGGTGATCTGTCCCGGGATCGACATGGGAGCTCGTTCGGCGGCCAAACCGGCTGGGGGAAGCAACTCCTCTGGCGATGGCGGCGCACTCTCGGCGGGTGAATCGACGATGTCCACGTTGGGGCCGAGCGCCTTCAGCGCGGGCAGTTCCCTGGGGGACGGCACCACTTTGGGTGTGCGGATCGCGCTGCGCCGGACCAGGTCGATTCCCACGTCATCGTTCGTGAAGGCGATCGCCGGTGCTGCCGGTGCGGGCAATCGCCCGTCCCCCACCGTTGGGACGGAATTGGTGGCGGGCACCACGACGGGCAGAACAGGGGGCGCGGCCGGAGGGACCGGAGACGGTGCGTTGGTGGCCGGGGGGGAAGCGATTGATGGGGCGGGCGGAGGAGGGGAAGTGGGCTTGGATTCGATCACGATGGCTTTGGATACACGGCTGGCCACGGGCCGTGGCGCAGCGTTCGTGGGGGTGTCGGACCGGACTGACGCGAGGGTCGGGCGGGCGGGGAGGGTGATCTTTTCGCCAGCGAGGGTGACGCTGGCACCGATGATCTGGCCTCCACGGGCGATCAGGGTGGTCACAAACGGTTTTTTCGCCAGCTTGCGCTCGCGGGCGCGTCGTGTGTATTCGGCGTTGATCAGTTCATCGAAGGGCGTGCCTCGCAGGGCCGGCTCGCCGAGCGAGATGAGGAACACGTTGAGGTCCCGGACCGCCCCGACCACGGAGCCAAGGCTGGTCAGCATTTGTTGCAGGTCAGCCTTTTTCTCGCAGCGGCGTTCGCGGAGGAAGAGGGCGGCCTTGCTGGCCAGTTCGAACGAACGTTCCGGCTCCCAATCCGTCTTGCCGAAGTCAAACGACGTCTGGTTGTTGAAGGTCCAGATGCTGAAACTGTCCCCCGCGCGCATCTGTTTGAAGACGCCGCTCAGAACCAGGTCGAAAACCGTCTGCCGGCTGGCCTCGTTGCACGACCGGCTGGCCGCCGTCATTTCGACGATGAACAAGAATTTGCCTCCCTCCGGGGTTGGGGGTGGCGTTGCGGCATCCGCCGGAGCGGCCATCGCAGGACGAATCCATCCGGCCGCCAGCAGCACGAGGACGAGCAGACACGGAATCCGTTTCCCGCTGCGGAAGCTGGATCTTTCCCGCGCGTTGTGGTGCTGAATGTCCCGGCGCAGATCGTTCAGGGTGTCTTGCACGGTTCGAATGAAGTTGTGGCAACTGGAGGCCACCCCCCCCAGTGCTGCGACGGTGTCCCGCTCGGCAAAATCGTCCGTGACCACCATCACTTCGCCGTAAGGTCGGAAAAGATGCGCGGCGCGCTCAATGAGCTGATCCGCCGTCTGGCCCGCCCGCGAGTAGAGCACTTCGATGCCGCCCCGCTTGGTTCGTGGCGGCATGGGGCCCTCGGCGGCCCCATCAAACACCACCGTGACGGGGATACCGGACGCATCCTGGTAATGCGTGAGCCGATGAATCAGTTCGTCACGGGCCGCCGCGGAATGACGCGGTCGTCCGGGAGCCAATTCCGGCCAGTTGTGCAGCAGGCTGTAGCCATCCACCAGAATCCGAACCAAAGCCATGCCACCCATTCTTAGCCAATTCCGGGCCAAGGATCGAGGCCGGAGGTGGCGGAGGGGGTGCAGGGCCGCTGGTGCGCGGCATGGGCTTGCGAAGGTGGTCGCTTTGGCGCGTGGGGGCAGGGGAGGTGGGATGGTCTCCGCCGCCAACGCGCGGAAGAAAGCGCCGTCGCGCCGGCTACGGGGCGAGCTGGGCGGTCATGGCCACGAACGCCGGCGCCACGTGAGTGTTGAAGCTCTCGATGATGATCCGGTCGATGGTCACCTTGCGTTTGGGGTTGAGGGTGAACCAGCGCAACTGGCCCTTGGCAACCAGGTCGGGCGCCAGCGAGGAGCCCGGGACTTCGGCCTGGCGGCTGTAGTCGGCGAACTCCCGGCCGTTGTGGAAGACGATCTCTTCGGTCTGCCCGTCCGCGTAGCGCAGGACGGCGCGCGCCACGGCCACGCCGTAGCCTTCGGGTTTGCCGTCGGGGTAGGCCCCGCCGCCAACCCCGCCGAGGATGTGAAGCTTTTCCGCGCGCACGCCGGCCTTGATCTCGACGCGCTGGGGCAGCGTTTGCCCGAGGCCGGTGCCGCCGCGCAACACGACCACGTTCCGCCCGTCGGGTGTGGCCGAGGGACTGGCGATGCTGAAGGGAACGTTGTCCACCATGACCAGGCCGAACCGTTTGAACTCGAGGGAGGGGGTGTCGGCCTCTTCCGCGAACAGGTTGCGCCGGCTGTCCGCCGTGTAGGCGCCGGTGAGGTCGAGCGTGCGATAGCCGCGCGGCGCGGTGGCCAGCATGTGGTGGATGATGTCGCGCAGGTTCTGTTCGCCGAGCGCTTCGAAGCCTTCGGGCATCATCGAAAGCCCGGTGGCAACGCTCCTGGCGATGTCGGCCTTTTTCAGCTCGAGTTCGCCCTCGAGATTCTTGAGCACCAGCGTCTCCTTGGTCTCGCGGGCGATCAGGCCGAAGAACTCCTCGTCCTTCCTGGTGGTCACATTGTAGGCAACGTAATTCGGCTCCACCGACCGGTTGGGGTCGAGGATGTGGGTGAGCAGGACCAGGGGGCCGTGCAGCCCCATGCCGGTCAGGTCAGGACCGATGTCCTTTCCCTCGCCGTTGAACTTGTGGCACACGGCGCAGTTTTGTTTGAACTGAACCTTGCCGTTTTTCGCGTCCGCGGGGCCGTCCAAGGCGGGCCGCAGGCGCGCGATCAACGCGTCCTTTTCCCGGACGAGAGGGCCTTGCAGTTTGTCGAGCACGGCCGCCGCTCGTCGGGCCACGGCGGGATCCGCGTGGCTGCGCAGCCGGCCGGCCCCCTGGGGGCCGATGTCCGAGAGCTTGAGACGACCGGCTTCGATGGATTCGACCGCGAGCAGGGCCCAGGCATCGCGCTTCATCAGGTTGCCGAAGGCGATCTCCTGGGTTTCCTCATTGAGTTTGGCAAACGACTGCACCAGCACGGTCGCGGCGGCGGGTTCCTGCAACCCGCCGAGTTCCTTCACGATGTGCTTCTTCAGCCCGTCGGATTTGGTGGTGGCGAGGAGATGGCCGAGGGCATCGATGACGTCGGGACGAACATCCTTCACGGTGAGGACGCTGGTGATGAGCGCGGTGCGCTGGTCTTCTTTGAGCTTGCTGTCGCGCAGGTCTGCGAGCATGCGATTCTTCACCTTTTCGATTTCGGCGGAGAGCCCCGCTTTCGTTGCAAAGCGATTGGCCAGGGGGAGGGTGGCCACGCGCACGGCCTGCCCCTCGGAATCGAGGAGCTTCTTGATCGCCTTTTCGAGGTCCGGAGACCAGGTCGGGCTGAATTCGTCGCTCAGCTTTTTGCCCAGATTCTCGAGCACCGAGACCTTGAGCTTATCGGTCTCCGGCTTGCGGTCGGCGAGGTGCACGATCAGCCGCGCGGCGAGGTCGTTGTCCTTGCGGCGTGCGAGATCATCCGTCAGGGGCGGCACGAGATCGCGGTAGGCATCGGCCTTGTCGCCAAATGCGATTTTGAGCGCCTCGTAGATATCCATGCGCGCCAGCCCGAGCACGGCGGATTTGCTCCAGTCGTCCTTCAGATCCGGAAACAGGCGGATGGCGGATTTGAAGGCATCCGGACCGGGTTGCCACCGGGCCAGGGCGAGGAGGGCCAGCAGCCGGGGGCGTTCGCCGCCGTCTTTGCCCTCCGCGACGATGGCCTTTTCCAACGCGGCGGAAGGCTCGAAGCGCTGGTCGGCCACGATCATAAGCGCGTTCTTCAGCACGCTGGGATGAGGATCCTTAAGGGCTGTGAGGAGATTGGTTTCTCGCAGGGCTTCGATCTGGTGAAGCGCCCAAAGGGCCTGGATGCGCGTCTGGGGCAGTCGGTTGGTCACCAGCGCGGTCAGGACGGGGGTGGCGCTATGGTCACCGCGTTCGAGCAGGAGACGTTGAGCAGTCTGGCGGACCCAGCCGTTGGGGTGCTCGAGTGCCTGGCCCAGTTGGGCGGGCGTGGCGTGCTCCAGGGCCGGCACTTCGTGCTGGCGGGCCAACTTGTGTTGCACGCGCCAGATGCGGCCGTGCAGGTGGTCGCGATCAGGACGCACGGCGGCGTTCCCCGGGCCATGATCGATGCCGCGGATGTCATTGTGCGAAACGGCCTGATTGTAAAAGTCCAGGATGTACATTGCTCCGTCCGGCCCCACCCGGCAGTGGATCGGGCGAAACCACAGATCGGTGGCGGCGAGGAACTCCTCCTCCTGTCGCTTGGTGGCCTCGTAAGTTGGGCTCTCGGTGGCGAGAATCACGTCTTCGTGCACGATGTGGACCGTCGGTTCGCACACGTAGAACGAGCCGTGATACTTCTCCGGCCACGCTCCGCCGTCGTAGATCATGGCGCCGGCAGCCGCGGTGAAGACGCCCACGGGGGCGACCTGCACGTACTCGTGCCGCGGGTCGGTGAACAGCGGGACCACTTTCTGGTGGTCCTCGATGGCTTTGTCGCTCGTGGCCTTGCCGAGGAGGCCCCGGCCGAGAAACTTCTCCGGCATGACCAGGTGCGACAGGTGGGGCCCGTTGGCCTTGGAGAAGAACAGTTCGTTCTCCCAGTTGAAGTCCAGGCCCCAGGTGTTGCCGTTGAAGGAGGACACCGATTCCATGGCGCTGCCATCGGGTTTGAAGCGGAGGATGCCGTTGGGAATCTTGCCGAAGCTGCGGCCGGCGCCATTCACCACGTTCGTCGAATCCCGGCCGCTGTAGCCCTGCGTGGCGTAAATCCATCCGTCCATGCTCCAGCGGAAGTTGCTGATCACTGCATGGGTGTCGTAGGTGCCGAAGCCGGTGAAAAGCACTTCCCGCCGGTCCGCCACTCCGTCGCCGTTCGTGTCCCGCAGCCAGAGAATGTCCGGCGCTTGGGCGACCACCACGCCATCCCGGTAGAAAACGAAACTGGTGACCAGATTCAGCCCCTCGTAAAAGACGTGGCGCTGGTCCATGCGCCCGTCGCCATCGCGATCCTCCAGGATCAGGATCGCATCCCGCGGAGCCGCTGCGTCCGTATGGAACGGATACTCCGGCGTCACGGCCACCCACAGGCGTCCGCGGGGATCCCAGTCGATCGAGATGGGGTTGACGATCATCGGCTCAGCCGCCACCAGGCGGATGTCGAACTCGGGGAGCACGCGGATCTTCTTCACAGCCTCCTCGGGCGCGGTCGGGCCGCCTGCCGGGTACCGGAAGTGCGCCGTCTCGTCCCGGCGCGTCAGGGCATCGAGCGGCCGGCGCCCCGCCCACGCGATGCCGCGCAAGAGGAGCCCCCGATAGTGGGGCAGGGCGAACGTCTCTTCCCGCCGGCCCGGCAGGGCCACGAACGCCCGTGTGCGGTTGGTCTCGAACGTCCAGACCTGGGGAACGATCTCCTTGGCCGTGTGGAACGTGCTGGCCACCGGCCGAACGCCCGGGACCATCACCAACCCGTAGGCAAACCGGTCTTCGAGGTCAAAGTTGGACAGACCCGCGGCCAGGGGGTGCTCGTAGTCCCCAAAATACAGGCCAAAGAGCGTGTTGGTCGAGCGCGACCTCGCCGCATCCCAACGGCCGCCAACGTAAGACGAAAACCATTCGCCCCCTGCGGCCCGCATCGCGTCGGCCAACACCACCACGCCGCCGCCCCGGCGAAGAAACTGTTGCAGATCTCTCTCTTCCCGCCGATCCAGCGGCGCTGCGTCCGCCGAAAACAGGACCAAAACATCCGTGGCGGCCAGTTCCCGGCGCGTGGGGAAGGCATGAGCGCCTTGGACGGACGCGCCCCGTTGCTGCAGCAGATCGCGCCACTGCTCCAGGAACCGGGCGGCTTGAGCCTTCCCAGGTCCGGCTGCTCTGCTGGCTGCGTGAATGAAGACGCGCAGGGGCTCGTCCGCCCCCCACACCGGGGGTGTGCAAAGGAGCGCGGCGAGGGCGAGAACGGCAATGGGGCGGACGCTCATGTCGTGTCGGAACATTTGAAATGCCGGTTAGACTGCGAACTCCGACGGGCGAATTCAACCGGATTCCGGGGGTGCGGCGCTGCCGGCTGCGAGTCCCGTTCCCGGTCACCGCGTCCGTTGCGGGTGGGGATCACGAAGTGTGGGCCCGGCCCGCCGTGCGCTGCGGCCCCGGCGCTGATTGCCGATGCCGTCAATGAACACCACGCCGAGCAAATCGGGCTCACTCCTCCACGGGCACGACGAGGTGGCCCATGATGTAATCCCGGCGTTCGGGCGTGTTCTTGCCCATGTAAAAGGCAAGGATGTCATGCGCGTCCGGCTTGGGGGCGTATTCGACCTGGCTCAGGCGCATTTCCTTTCCGATGAATTGCTTGAACTCGTTCGGGGAGATTTCGCCCAGTCCCTTGAAGCGGGTGATTTCGGCGGACTTGCCCAGCTTCGCCGCGGCGGCGTCACGCTCGGCTTCGCTGTAGCAGTAAATCGTCTCCTGCTTGTTGCGCACGCGGAAGAGCGGCGTCTCGAGCACGTAAAGGTGCCCGTCGTGCACGAGCTGCTCAAAGAAGCGGAAGAAGTAGGTGATCATGAGATTGCGG